>JAGWBW010000023.1:0-4351 GCA_021295695.1 Candidatus Latescibacterota bacterium | reverse complement strand
GTAAGGAGCTTGGTTATGATTTATTTCGTGTATTTGGTGATTTATTTGATCGCTGAGTTATGTGTGGAGAATTATAGCGAGTTGGTGTATCCCGATGTGAATGGTCAATTGGTGTACAAGGCAGATGACAATGGCAATGTGATTCCCGACTTTTCGCATTGTGGGTATAAGGGCGGTGGTGTGGCACTGCCGAATGTGCCCGTGGTGAGAACCGTGTGGCCCCAGGCCGAAGGAGATGATACAGCGCGATTGCAGGCTGCAATAAATGAGGTGTCTATGCTTACTCCGGATAGCAATGGGTTTCGGGGGGCGTTGTTGCTCAAGCGCGGAGAATATCGGGTTGAAGGCACGTTGAACATTCGGACGAGTGGTGTGGTTTTGCGTGGCGAAGGCGATGATAAAAATGGGACAGTGATCATTGCAACGGGGACGAGCGATAGAAAATTAATTAGATTTCTAGGTAGAGGTAGTCCTGTAAAGGTGGCTGGCACTCAGCAGGCGATAGTCGATTCGTATGTTCCTGTAGGGGCGCGTACGTTTAGAGTGGAAGATGGATCGGTTTTTGCAGTGGGCGATTCAGTAATTGTGTATCGGCCAGGTACACAGGCGTGGATTTCGGCAATTGATATGGATAAGCTTGGTGATGAATCCTGGGAAGCGGCTGATTATGATTTTCTTTATGATCGTGTTGTGACCGGTATAGATAACAATCAAATTACCCTTGACGCGCCACTGGGCAATTCTCTTGACCGCGCCTACGGCGGCGGAAGGATTTATAAATATACCTTTACTGGGCGGATCAAGCAGGTGGGCATAGAAAATATACGAGGTGTGTCGGCGTTTGACGCTAATGAGACATCGTATCATACAACGTTTGGAATTACGTACCATAGCGATGAAGATCATGCTAATGGTTTTGTGGATTTTGTTGATGTGAAGAATGGGTGGGTACGCAATCTGACAGGGGCTCATTTTTCATATTCGTGTGTGAGTCTTAAACAGTCAAAATGGGTGACGGTGCAAGATGCCCGGTGTGTGGACCCTGTATCGCGAATCACCGGGGGACGACGGTATGCTTTCGTACTTGATGGCAATTCTTACGTTGCTAATACTTCGCAACTCATCCTGTTTCAGCGGTGTTATTCGCTGAAGGGCCGTCACAGTTTTGTGCTACAAGCTCGGATACAAGGGCCGAATGCGTTTGTGGATTGCGTGTCGGATGAACCGTATGCCGATGAAGGGCCGCACCACCGGTGGAGTACGGCCGCGCTGTATGACAATGTACGCAGTACACATGAAAGGTCTCGGATCAATGTGCGAGATCGGCAAAATGCAGGTACAGGGCATGGTTGGGCGGGTGCTAATATTGTATTGTGGAATTGCGATGTGAATAAAATGGTCGTTCAGAACCCCCCCACAGCACAGAATTATGCAATTGGGTGCAAAGGCGAAATAACCGAAGTTGGAGCAGACGGAACTCGAGACCCTGGTCATTGGGAATCAATGGGGACGCAGGTGTATCCACGTAGTCTGTATTATAAGCAACTTGAGGATCGGTTGGGAATGGATGCGGTGCGGGCGGTAGCGACTGACGAACAAATCGAGCGACTGCTCCTGGATAAATGGGTGAAAGGCAACATTGGGCAGGCGCAACAGGGTGATTTCAATGGGGATGGGTGTATTGACTTTTCGGACTTTCTCGCTTTTGCTGCTCACTATGGGTTGGGCGAAGGGCAACCGGGTTACAATGCCCGTTATGATTTAGATGGCGATAAGAGCATTGGGTTTGGCGATTTTTTGATCCTTGCTGCTCACTTCGGTTAGTCTGAATGGGTTGGGTGGATGTAGAACAGTAAGAGAAGAAGTTTAAATTGCAGTGAAAGGAGGGCCGTGTGCTACTCTCCGGAGAGCCGACCAAGACTTACCTGGGGAAATAGCACACGGCAATCCGCCGGAACACATACACAGACAGGAAATTCCCATGCCTGTTATTCACAGCGGATAATGACTATACACAGTATATGACAATTCTTGTCAAGAATTTTTATCGGCGGCTGACGCCACAAATGCCCATCTCACGTATCAGACGCGCCACGCGCTTCTTACCTACTCGGATGTCCATATCCATCAGATCTTTCCAGATGCGGGGACACCATAGGTGCCATCTGATCGGGTGTGAAAGGCTTTGATATGTTCCTTCAGGTCCGCTGATAAGGTACCTACCAAAACGGTTCAAGTCCAAAAAATCCTTTTTTGTTTGAAACATAATAGGAGAATAACGATGGTTTATCTCATGTATTTGGTGATTTATTTGATCGCTGAGTTATGTGTGGAGAATTATAGCGAGTTGGTGTATCCCGATGAGAATGGTCGATTGGTGTACAAGGCAGATAGCAAGGGCAATGTGATTCCCGACTTTTCGCATGCTGGTTATATGGGTGGTGGTGTGGCGCTGCCGTATGTGCCCGTGGTGAAGACTGTGTGGCCCCAGATGGAAGGCGATGATACAGAGCGGTTGCAGGCTGCAATAGATGATGTGTCTGCGCGTTCTGTGGATAGCAATGGGTTTCGGGGGGCGTTGTTGCTCAAGCGCGGAGAATATCGGGTTGAAGGCACGTTGAGAATTCAGACGAGTGGTGTGGTTTTGCGCGGCGAAGGCGATGATGCAAATGGCACGGTGCTCATAGCAACGGGAGTAAAAGATGCTGCCGATAAACATACGCTGATTGAAATTGGCGTCCCTGGTGTAAGACAACTTGAGATAGCAGGCACTCGACAGGATATCGTTGATGATTATGTTCCCGTGGGGGCTTACTCCTTTAATGTAGTGGAGGCGTCGGGTTTTGCGGTGGGTGATTCGGTAATTGTGCATCGGCCGAGTACACAGGCATGGATTGAGGCCCTTGGGATGCACTTGATTCCGAATAACGAAAATTGGAAAGTGGGTAGATATGATTGTAAGTTTGATCGCATAGTGACGGCTGTGTCTGGCAATCGGATTACACTTGATGCGCCCTTGGGCAATGCTTTTCAAGAAGAATACGGCGGTGGGGTAATTTACAAATACGAATATCCCGAGCGGATTGAGCAGGTGGGGATTGAGAATATACGAGGGGTATCGGAGTTTGATGATTCAGAAAAACAGAATGGCGAGTTTTCCGATGAAGACCATTCTTGGAATTTTTTGGCATTGAAAAGCGTAAAGAATGCGTGGGCACGCAATTTGACATCAGCTCGGTTCGTTTATTCATGTGTGGAGATTGGTTATGGGGCAAAATGGGTGACAGTGCAGGATTGCCGGTCTTTGGATCCTGTGTCAAGGATCTCGGGCGGGCGGCGATATTCTTTTCGTCTCAATGGGGAATTGTCACTTGTTCAGCGGTGTTATACGCGGCGGGGGAGGCACGATTTTATGATGCAATCCCGCGTGCGAGGTCCGAATGCGTTTGTGGATTGTATGTCTGAAAAGGCGAATACCGATTCGGGGCCACACAGCCGGTGGTCTGTGGCCTGTCTCTACGACAATGTGAGTGTAAAAGGCACTGCGGCCAAACCATTTGGTTCGATCAATGTGCAAAACCGTTGGAGTTCTGGCGGGGGACACGGTTGGGCAGGGGCGCAGATGGTATTGTGGAATTGCGTGGCAGATAGCATGGCGGTTCAAAAGCCTCCGACTGCACAGAATTATGCGATTGGTTGCATTGGGGCAAAATGGCCAGGCAGGCAAAATCACCCTCCGGAGTATGGAGCGGACGGGCATTGGGAATCACTCGGCCAGCATGTGTATCCGCGCAGTCTGTATTTTAAGCAACTGGAAGATCGACTGGGTATGGATGCGGTGCGGGCGGTGGCTGCGGACTTTCAAATTCGGGACTTGCTCGCGGGCAAATTAACCCGGAGCAGACGCGGGAATGGGGCGGATTTCAATCAGGATGGGTGTGTTGGTTTTTCGGATTTCTTGGCATTTACATCGCACTATGGCTTGCGCGAGGGGCAACCTGGTTACGATGTGCGGTATGATTTGGATGGCGACAAGGCGATTGGCTTTGGGGACTTTTTGATATTTGCGGCGCAGTTCGGACAATCCGAGAGTTGAGATGTTATATCGCGTGTTCATATCCCGATTTTCTGTGCGGTCTGTGATTGCTTTGTGGATCGCATGGGGGCTTTGCGGCATTGCCATAGCCCAACCACACATTACAGATGTACAAATTGTTTCTGACCCGCTACAAGGGAATACATATGGCCTTGGCGAGGACATCGAGGTTCGGGTGTTTTTCAACGAAAATGTGGTCGTGGATGTGAGTGGTGGCACGCCGAGAGTGAGACTGAAGTTCTTTCACAATGGTAA
>JAGWBW010000411.1:707-2189 GCA_021295695.1 Candidatus Latescibacterota bacterium | reverse complement strand
AAAACCTCGTTCACTTGAGCTACCGGTTTGTCATTCTTCGGAATGGCCGCATAAACGATCGCATGGTCACCGCCTGAGCGCCAGTGTGGACTTGAGTATATACCAACCAGGCGTACGAGCTGGATGTCGATCCCCGTCTCCTCTTTGACTTCGCGTATCGCCGCTTGTGCAGTCGATTCACCTGAATCAATAGCACCACCGGGCAATGCCCAGACCTCGACATCCCTCCGCTTAATGAGCAGAACTTGCCCGTCTGAGACAACTACTGCACTGGCTCCAAAATTTGGCACTGGTTTTTATCCTTTTAATATTTTCGAGTCTTCTATCTATTGCATACACTCGAAATTGTCCAATGATTCAAATTTTTTGGCCTCTCCCCCGAACCTTTTGCGTTTTGATAAAAAGTCTCTTATATTTTTAATCAGCGATGGATATGGGCCGTATTATGTTTTGTGACTTCCATAAAACCTGAGGATATTTTTCATGGGTGCAGTTAATCTAAAAGTCGAGCTTCCTTCAAGTCTTTCCGGAGATGAGGCAAAAACTTTTCTTGCCATAAAACTCTACGAAGTTGGCAAAGTGTCGCTTGGTCAGGCAGCGAAAATTGCTGGACACTCCAAACGCGCCTTTATGGAGATTCTTGGACACTACCAGGTTCCTGTCTTTGATTATCCTCCTGAAGAGTTGCAGCAGGAGATCAGTCAGTGAGTGAGCGCGTCGTAGCGGATAGCACATGCAATGACAATGTCTCTTTTCATTCATTTCGCAGGGCATTGACGGGATTGGCAGAGGCTACTTTGAGTGCTTGATAGCTCACGGTCAACCAGGCAATAATAAATGATGCCCCACCTGCGAAAACAAAGACTTCTAACCCTATATTGATGCGATAGGCAAACGCGTTCAACCACATTGTCATAAAGTAATAGGCTAAAGGTATGGCCAATACAAACGCAATCACCACCAATTTGATAAACTCTCTGGACAGCAGTAAAATCAAATTGGTAACGGAAGCACCCAATATCTTTCTAATCCCAATCTCTTTGGTGCGCTGTTCCGCTGTAAAAGACGCCAAGCCAAACAACCCCAAACAAGAGATAAAAATTGCCAAAGCTGCAAAAGTGGTGGTCAATTGTCCCAGCATCTTTTCCCTGCGATACATCCGCTCAAAGTCCTCATCCATAAACCGATATGCAAGTGGATAGTTGGGGTTGAATTTTTTGAAAACCTTTTCCAAATTTGCCAATGCCTCGGCTGTTTGCCCTGCTCTGGTGCGTATATAAAGCTTGTTGAAAGTGGCTGGATCAATACGAATAATCAGCGGCTCAATTGACGTATGTATCGAACTAAAATGAAAATCTTCAACTACGCCAATTATCTCACCTTCATCTCCCCAAAATTTCAGCGTTTCGCCAATCGGATTGTCTATTCCCATCACATGTGCCATTTGTTCGTTTACAACATAATTTGAGGAATCGGTTGCAA
>JAGWBW010000411.1:0-405 GCA_021295695.1 Candidatus Latescibacterota bacterium | reverse complement strand
AAAATTGCCAATACAAACTGAAAAATCACAAGGTTTCGGCGTAGAAAAACAGCACCCGATCCCGATTTCAACGAACCTCTCAATGCGCCGATTGGGTTAAAACCCGACAAATAAAATGCCGGATAGCTCCCTGAGATTAGACCTGTTACGAATGTAATACCTGAAAAGACCGGCAAAATGTGTATATCCAACCAATCGAGTGCAAGTTCTTGGTCTGTCAGACTATTAAATGCGGGCAAGAAAATTTCAACCAGACCTAAAGCCAAAATTGAGGCAAAAACCGTTATCAACATCGACTCGCCCATAAATTGACCTATGAGTTCCCACTTACTGGCTCCTACGGTTTTACGAACGCCAATCTCTCGTGCGCGCTGAGTAGATCGCGCCGTAGCCAAATTCATAAAA
>JAGWBW010000410.1:3120-3513 GCA_021295695.1 Candidatus Latescibacterota bacterium | reverse complement strand
CACTGGGCAATAATCTCTTCGAGAGAATTCCAGTGAATAATCATCGACGATGTAATCACAATATCCGCCCAATCCAGATTTTCATCTGTCAATGGATGCACATTCACATCCACCACGCGCAAACTGTAGTCATCGGGCATCATACCGGCAATTGTCAACAACCCCAAAGGCGGAAATGCCGACTTCTTTCCAATCAACCTCAAAGCTTCATCAAAACTCCAGAACGTCACTGGATTTTTGGGATATACCAGGAGCGCATTGGGCATACAACTATCCTTTCACAAAATGAAAAACAAAGAACTCCAACTTACTTTAATATACTACATTTTTTTCGTTGCTCATAGAAAAAACGAGAGCATCCAGATTGGAAAAAATGAATACCTCGGATCATCG
>JAGWBW010000410.1:1689-2945 GCA_021295695.1 Candidatus Latescibacterota bacterium | reverse complement strand
ACCATCTGCGTCAGCGACAGAAGAAGTGCGATCAGAAAAGACGCGAGTAACCATACCTCTGGCGACAGATTCAGAACTAACAGACCTAGTACGCGGAAACAACGATTTTGCCTTTGGCCTGTATCAAAAATTGCGTGCGGAAGAAAGTGGAAACCTCTTCTATTCGCCCTACAGCATCTCGCTGGCACTTGCCATGACGTAGATGTCAAACGCACTACACTTCATCCTATCCCAGGACAAGTTGCACCCCGCGTTCAACGCCCTCGATCTTCAACTCGCCTCTCGCGGCGAAGGGAGCAGTGGTCAGGATGGCAAGGGGTTTCGATTGAACATCGCCAATGCGATCTGGGGGCAACAGGGCTATGACTTCCTGCAGGGTTTTCTGGACAAACTCGCTGAAAATTACGGTGCTGGAATGAAAATAGCAAATTTCACTGAGGCACCAGAAAACTCGCGAGTCGCGATCAACGACTGGGTCGCCCAGCAGACCGAAGAGAAAATCAAAGACCTGATACCTTCCGGTGCTATCGACAACTTGACCCGATTAGTCCTCACCAATGCCATCTACTTCAACGCGGCCTGGCTCCACCCCTTCGACGTAAGAGCCACTGCTGAAGGCGACTTTCACTTGCTCGCTGGCAGCAGCGTTAGAGTACCGATGATGCGACAGACCGGGTTATTCGGCTATGCGAGGGGCACGGGATATCAGGCCGTTGAGTTACTCTACGATGGCAGCGAGATATCCATGGTCATCCTGCTCCCCGAGAAAATTCGCTAAACGCCGAACTCGTCAGCCGGATTTCGAAAAACCTGAGCCACAACCGCATAGAACTCACAATGCCCTCATTTGAGTTTGAAGCACAATTCAAATTGGGTGAAACCCTCAAAAAGATGGGAATGTCAGATGCCTTTAACCCGCAATTAGCGGACTTCTCGGGCATGGATGGAACAAAAAGCCTCTCCATTTCGGATGCCTTTCACAAGGCATTCGTCCTGGTCAATGAGAATGGCACAGAAGCCGCTGCGGCTACCGGCGTAGTCATAGGGGTGACATCCGTTCCCCCCAGAGTCACGGTCGATCGGCCATTCATCTTCCTCATTCGGGACATAGCGACCAACACTACCCTGTTTGTCGGGCGAGTAATGGACCCGAGGTAAGGGGATTCTCACTCACAAGGATATCTCAACATGATCACAGAAGAAGACCTCTGGTATTTCAAAACCACTGGATTTTACAAAGTTCGCGAAACCCTGCC
>JAGWBW010000410.1:566-1377 GCA_021295695.1 Candidatus Latescibacterota bacterium | reverse complement strand
TTGAAAACGGCTGTGTGCGCATCGTGCCCGGCAGCCACAACCGGCCATTTCTCAACCCGCGCCGACCACAAAAACAAAGAGACAACTTTTACCACAGCGACAACTATTACCGCGCAGTGCCAATCCCCATGCCGCGCGGCGGTGTAATCCTCTTTAACGACTGTTGTTATCACGGATCGGACACAAATCATTCAGATCATTCCCGCCGCAGCATGACGGTTGCCTATCGCGCCCACGACGCCCACGACGTGATCAAAGACGACCCGGAAAAAATTCTCGTACGCGGCGAAAAAGTCTATACGGGACATCCACACCCCTATTCGCTTCCCGCTCAGGAGTAGGACATGCCCTCACTCACAATGCGACAAATCCAGCTCTTTCGGAACAACGGTTTTCTCTGTCTTCCAGACCTTTTGCCAGAAGAAATGGTTGAAAACCTGAAGACCGCTATTATGGACGATATTGACCGCAAAATCGAACCCATCGTACGCAATAAAGATGGCCGCGCCGTGCGTATCTCTGCCCTTATGGACCGCGCACCGATCTTCCGGGAAGCGGTCACACATCCACTCGCGCTCGACCCACTCGAATCCCTTTTGGGACCCAATATCGAAATCCTCACCAACCGCCACAACCACGCCACCCTGCGCACAGCAGAGGACAACAAAGGCGCGTATCTTCATCGCGATGTCAGACAGTGGACGCGCAACATCTACACCATCATCTTTTATCTCGAAGAAACCACCCTCGAAAATGGATGCACCCGCATTGTACCCGGATCGCATCACTTCCCCGGCGTCTCCACATCTAT
>JAGWBW010000410.1:0-456 GCA_021295695.1 Candidatus Latescibacterota bacterium | reverse complement strand
ACACGCGCATGAGCATGACAATTGGCTATCACAGCGTTGATGAACTCATGGACATCCCCAATCCCAAACGCCTGCTCGTGCGCGGAGAAGGCCTGTATAACGGGAATGATGGAAAATAGGTTTGAAATTGATCAGTCTGGAACGCGCGAGGCCATTTTCTCGTCTAAGAATACGAGACCAGGGATCGCTTCTACATGGATGCAGGTGTATCAATTCTCAATGAACTGGCCTGGATGGCGACCAGTTGTACACCGCTCCTTAATTCTTAATTTTATGACTCCCAATATTATCATCATCATCTCCGACCAGCACAACCCCCATGTAATGGGATGTGCGGAAAATCCCATTGTGCAAACGCCAAATTTAGATACGCTTGCGCGTCGCGGAACCCGGTTCCGCAATGCGTATTGCCCCTATCCCCTCTGCGCGCCTTCGCGGTCGGGCTTTATGTCTGCA
>JAGWBW010000022.1:24776-57435 GCA_021295695.1 Candidatus Latescibacterota bacterium | reverse complement strand
TGCTGCCTGCGTGTATGCTCCAGGATGGTATGGAGATTGCGCGGCAGTTGCGGCAATTACAGCGACAAAAGCGGCGCGATACGGTGCGGTTGAAGAAATTGAAGGTACAGGCGGTGCGGTCGGCGGCGTTGCGGAAAGACCGCGGGGAGAATCCGCTGCCTGTGACGTATCCAGAAGCGTTGCCGATTGCAGCGCGGAAGGATGAGATTGTCAGGGCGATTCGAGAACATCCGGTGGTGATTGTGGCGGGTGAGACGGGATCGGGGAAGACGACACAGTTGCCCAAAATGTGTTTGGAGGCTGGCCGCGGTGTGGCGGCAAAAATTGCGTGTACTCAACCTCGGCGCGTGGCGGCGCTGTCCGTGTCGCGGCGCATTGCAGAGGAGTTGGGGGTTGCGTGGGGTGCCGAGGTGGGGTGCAAAATTCGGTTTAAGGATGAGACGGCGCCCGAGACGCGGATCAAGATGGTGACGGATGGGATGCTGCTGGCGGAGATTCAGGGCGATCCGAATTTGTATGAGTACGATACGATTATTATTGATGAAGCGCACGAGCGCAGTTTGAATATCGATTTTTTGCTGGGGTATTTGCGCCTGTTGCAAAAGCGCCGCCCCGAGTTGCGGATCGTGATTACATCGGCGACGATTGATACGGAGGCGTTTTCAAAGGCGTTTGACAATGCGCCCATTATTGAAGTGTCCGGGCGGATGTATCCGGTGGATGTGCAATACTGGCCTCTGGAAGATCTCGCCGGGGAAAATGGCGCGCAGACATATATCGATGCGGCGGTGACTGCAGTGGATATGGTGGTGGATGCGGGGCGAGGTGATATTCTGGTTTTTATGCCCACGGAGAAGGATATCCATGAGACGCGCAGGCGTTTGGAGGGGCGACACTTCCGCTTTACAGAAATTTTGCCACTGTTTGGGCGGTTGACAGCGGGCGATCAGCAGAAGGTGTTTCACAAGCAGAGATATCGGCGCATTGTGGTGGCGACAAATATTGCGGAGACGTCGATTACGATTCCGGGTATTCGATATGTGATCGATACGGGGCTGGCGCGAATAAGCCGGCACAATCCGCGCAATCAGACGCATCGGCTACCGGTGGAGGAGATTTCTCAAAGCAGTGCCAGGCAACGGGCCGGGCGGTGTGGGCGCGTGCAAAATGGGGTGTGTATTCGTCTGTACGATGAGAAAAGTTTTCTCGCGCGGCCAGAATACACGCAGCCCGAGATTCAGCGGTCGGATTTGGCCGAGGTCATTTTGCGGATGATTGCGCTGCGGCTGGGCGATGTGGAGACGTTTCCGTTTATTGATCCCCCCCGTTCTCATGCTATTCAGGGGGGATTTAGTGTGTTGAGGGCGTTGGACGCGATTGATGATAACAAGCGTCTGACACCGCTGGGGCGCGATATGGCGCGGTTGCCGCTTGCGCCAACGGTATCGCGGATGATTTTGCAAGCGCAAAAAGAACGCGCTTTGCGCGAGGTGCTGGTTATTGCGTCGGCAATTAGCATTCAGGACCCGCGCGTGCGGCCGCTCGAGCAAGAGAAGGCGGCAGATCAGGAGCACAAGCGGTTTGTGGATGGAGAGTCGGATTTTATCGCGTTGTTGAATATCTGGAAGGCGTATCACGATACGTTTGAGAAATTGAGAACGCAGAGTCAGATGCGGAGATTTTGCAAGCAGCATTTTTTGTCTTTTAATCGCATGCGCGAATGGCGCGATATTTATATGCAGATTCGACACACTTTGCGCGAGATGGGCAGTTTTCGGACGAATCGAGATGATGCGGGATACGATGCGATTCATCGGTCGGTGGTGAGTGGGTTGTTGGGCAATGTGGCGCAAAAGAAGGAGGGCAATATGTATCGCGCAGCGCGTGGGCGCGATGTGATGTTGTTTCCTGGGTCTGGTCTGTTTCAACGGAGAGAGGCGGACTCACACGGAGACACAAAGACACAAAGGAAAGAAAAGAGTACGCCCGGTTGGATTATGGCTGCGGAGGTGGTGGAGACGTCGCGTTTGTTTGCGCGCACTGTGGCTCGCATACAGCCGTCGTGGCTGGCGGAATTGGGGGCGCATTTGTGTCGGGCGTCTTATAAGGAGCCGTTTTACAGCGTGCGATCGGGGCGGGTGCTGGCGACCGAGACTTTGACGCTGCACGGTTTGCAGGTGGTGCAAAAGCGCGTGGGGTATGGACGCATAGATGCCAGTGCTGCGACGGAGATTTTTATCCGCGAGGCTCTGGTGAATGATGAGGTGGCGTTGCCTTATGAATTTGTGGCTCAAAATCGGGATTTGCGCGCGCGCGTGGAAACCTGGCAGATGCAGCAGCGTATGATGCAGTTCCTGGATCTGGACGAGGCTGCGTATCGGTTTTATGCCGAGCGATTGGAGAATGTGTCTTCCACGCACGATTTGAATCGCTTGATTAAGAGAAAGGGCGCGGATTTTTTGCTGATGTCCGAAAAGCATCTGGCAGGCGAGCAGGTGGATTTTGATCGGGATGCGTTTCCCAATTTTTTGGAGATGGATGGCGAACAGGTACCGCTTTCTTATGCGTATCGGCCCGGGCAAGATCGGGATGGCGTGACGTTGCAACTGCCGTACAAGATGGTGCATTTTGTACAGCCGGAGGTGCTGGACTGGCTGGTGCCGGGGTTGTTGGAAGAGAAGATTACATATTTGTTGCGCGGGCTTCCAAAAAGTATTCGCAAGCGGTTTGTTCCCGTGCCGGACAGGGCGCGAGAGATTGCCGCGGCGTTGCAGCCAACGCACGGTGCGTTTTTGGATTCGCTGTCTGCGCATATTTTGAGTACATATGGTATTGAAATTTCTCAAGGCGATTGGAATGTACGCGATTTGCCCGAGCATTTGCAGATGCGCGTGGAAGTTCGAGACGATAAGGAGAAGGCGATTGTTGCAGCGCGGGATTTGCGCTTGTTGCGCGAGCAGTTAGACGCGCGCGAAGAAGATGTGCAGTCCGATGCGTGGATACGGGCGCAGAAGCAGGTCGCGCGGCGAGATGTGACGGGGCAGACGGTGGGTGAATTGCCCGAGCGCGTAGAGGTGATGCAAGCCGGTGGGATGCCGGTATTTGGCTATGTGGGGTTGAAGCGCGAGGGGGATCGCGTGGATGTGTGTTTGTTTAAGCGCGCAGATGAGGCAGAACGCGAGACACAGGCGGGTTGGATGCGGTTGTGCGAGCGCGAAATGCGGGATGAGATGAGGGCGTTGAAGCGGTCTTTGGGCGAGTTGGCGCAATTTGAGGGGGCGCGCGAGGCTTTGCGCGAGGGCGCGTACGCAAATTTAATGGCCCATTTGTTTGCGAGAGACGCGGCGTTTCCCATAACGCGCCAGCGCTTTGAATCGCGCGTTCAACAGGCGCGGTTGTATTTGCAGCATCTGGCGCCGCAATTGGTTCAGGCGCTGGATGCGTTGTTTGAAACGCATCGAGAAATTCGCCTGTTGCGCGGTGGATATCCCGAGATGGAGGCCGATCTCGCGCGTTTGATGCCGCCGGATTTTTTGCAGCAGACGCCTTATGATCAGGTGTTGCATTTGAGTCGGTTTTTGAAGGCGGTTGTAATACGGGCCGAACGCGCGATGCTCGATCCGATGAAGGACCTGCAAAAGGCCGAGCAGGTTCAACCCTTTCAAGACGCGGTGGATGAATTGATGGATTCGGAATTGACGGGTGCGAAGCGCGATGCGGTACATGCATTGCGGTGGATAGTCGAGGAATTTCGGGTGTCGGTATTTGCACAGGAACTCGGTACGGCGCAAAAGGTGTCGCCAAAGCGATTGTACGACAAATTGGAGCAGGTGAGAGGGATGGTGTAGAGGTTTTTATATGAGTCTCAATTTTTTTAAGCCCTTTGCAGAGTATGTATATCCCCATCGATGGAAGATTTTCTGGGGATTGATGCTGTTGCTGGGGACGCAAGCAGTTCAAGCGCTCGTCCCGATGTTGATGAAATGGGCGATTGATACGGCCAAAGCTGGGCTGGATGCCGGGGATCTTACAGGCGATGTGGTCGATACAATCACGGGCAGCCCGATGGGCGATTTGCAGATGTACGGGGCACTCATGGCCGCGCTGGGTCTGGTGCAATGGGGCATGTCGTTTGGCATGAGATGGTACATTGCCAGTGTGTCACGTTTTATAGAGCGCGATCTTCGCAAGCTCTATGTGCGGCATATTGTGCGGCTACCGCTGAGCTTTTTCCAGACGCAGCGCGTGGGCGATTTAATGGCGCGGGCGACGAATGATGTGGAAGCGATTCAGCGGTTTTTTTATTTTGCGTATCGCCTGTCGCTGCAAGCGGTTTTGAATTTTGCGATCAGTCTCGTTTTGATGTGTATCATTGACTGGCAGTTGGCTCTTTTGGCGCTGGCTCCTATGCCTGTGATGGCGTTTTGTGCGCGGTGGGTTGGGCAAAAGGTGCGCGTGGGATACCGACGGGTTCAGGAACAATTTGCCGCCGTCAGTTCAAAAATTCAGGAAAATTTGACGGGTATGCGAATGGTCAAAGCCTTTGCCATGCGCCCGCTTGAGATTGTGGATTTCGGGATTCTCAATGAAGAATACGTCACGCGCAACCGCCATTTGATTAAAATCCGCAGTTTGTATTATCCGTTCACGTTTTTGTTGAGCGGTGTTTCTATGATTGTGATTTTGTGGCTGGGCGGTCTGCGGGTGATTGAGGGGAGTTTGAGCCTGGGGGCATTTGTGGCGTTCAATGCGTATTTGTTGCGTATGAGTAGGCCGATGTCGATGTTGGGGAGAATTGTCGATGAGTATCAACGCGCTGTGGCTTCGCTGAGGCGTGTTGAAGAGGTTTTAAAAGTATCGCCGCAACCCGATGTGACGGGTGGCTCAACGGGGGATATCGGGGGGGAGATCGAGTTCCGCAATACGAGTTTTTCATACAATGGTCAACGCGTGCTCAAAGATATCAATCTTCGGATTCCAGCGGGAAGTACCCTTGCCGTGGTGGGGCGCGTGGGGTCGGGAAAATCCACGCTGGCGCGGTTGATCCCCCGGTTGATTCAGGCGGATGAAGGGCGGGTTTTGATCGATGGCAAGCCAGTGGAAGATATACCGCTTCAGACTATTCGAGACGCGACCGGGTATGTGCCGCAGGATGCGTTTTTGTTTTCGGATACGATTCGGGAAAATGTGGCTTTGGGTGCAGGGGCAGAGGGGGATGTGGTGCGCGCGACCGAAATTTCGCAATTGGCTCCCGATTTACACCTTTTTCCCGAGCAGTTGGAGACGATTGTGGGAGAGCGAGGGGTCACGCTTTCGGGGGGACAAAAACAGCGCACAGCTATTGCGCGCGCAGTGATTCGAGAGCCGCGAATTTTGATTATGGACGATGCATTGGCCAGCGTGGATACGCGGACAGAGGAAGAGATTCTCAAACATTTGCGCGAGATTATGGCTTCGCGCACGACGATTTTGATTGCCCATCGCATTTCGACTGTTAAAGATGCCGATCATATTATTGTACTGGATGAGGGGCGCATTGTAGAGCAGGGATCACACGACGAATTGGTTGCACATGATGGGATTTACGCCGATATGTTTCGACGCCAGCATCTGGCTCAAGAATTGGAAAGTTTTTAGACGAAGGTCTCACACAAAGACACAAAGACACAAAGAGGGAAAGCGAGTCATGTAGGGGCAGTGCCTTGTGCCTGCCCATAGGAGTAAGGTTCTGCGATGGAAGAAGAGGAAATTGGTCATAAGGGTTTTGATCTGCGTTTGATGGCGCGGCTGTTGAACTTTCTCAGGCCCTACATGCGCTGGGTTGTGCTCACGTTTGTGCTCATCATTATCGCAGCGGTTGTGCGGCAGGCGGGGCCTTTTTTGACCAAGATTGCGGTGGATGATTATATCGTGCCGGGAGATGCGGATGGGTTGACCTATCTGGTAATGCTCTATATTGGTCTGCTTGTCGCGCAATTTGGTGTGGGATATTGCCAGAGTTGGACGACCAATATGATCGGGCAATGGGCTATGCACGATGTGCGGTTGCAAATTTTTATGCATTTGCAGCGGTTGCCCATGCGATTTTTCGACCGTACGCCTGTGGGCCGTTTGATGGCGCGCAATACAAATGATGTGGATGCCCTCAACGAGTTGTTTACTGATGGCATTGTGTCGATGATCAGCGATATTTTTACGATTATCACTATTCTCGCATACATTTTTTATATGGATGTCACGCTCGGCTTGCTGATCTGTCTCGCATTGCCGGTGGCTTTTGTCGCAACCGTGTGGCTTCAGAATAAGACCTTTTTTGCGTATCGCGTTGCGCGCACGCTGTTCGCGCGATTTAGTTCATCGCTGCAGGAGACAGTGTCCGGAATGGAGGTGGTGCAGTTATTCGGTTGTGAAGGTCGTTGTGTGAAGCGATTTGAAGACGCCAATAAAGAGTATCTGGATGCGCGGTTGCAGAGTACGTTTTACCATGCGATTTATTTTCCAATCATGGAACTGGGCGGTATTTTGTTGTCCGCATTGGTGTTGTGGTATGGTGGTGCACAGGTGCTGGACGGGGAGATCCAGTGGGGTGTACTTGTGGCGATGTTGCAATATGTTCCGCGATTTTTTATGCCCATCCGCGATATTGCCGATCGCTTTACTGTGCTTCAGGTTGCGATGGCGTCTTCAGAGCGCATTTTTGAATTGCTGGATACAAAGCCAGAATCACTTGGCGGCACTGTAAAGGCCGATCACTTGAAGGGTGAGATCGCGTTTCAGAATGTCTGGTTTGCGTACAATGAAGACGAATGGGTGCTGCGCGATGTGTCTTTTCGCGTTGCGCCAGGGCAGAGTTTGGCATTGGTCGGGGCGACGGGTGCTGGTAAGAGTACGGTGATTAGTCTGGTGTGTCGGTTCTACGATATTCAGCGGGGTGCGATTCTGGTAGATGGTGTCGATATTCGCGAGTGGGATGTGGAGGAACTTCGCAGGCGCATTGGGGTCGTGCAACAGGATGTTTTTCTTTTTGCTGGCGATATTGAAGACAATATTAGCCTGGGACATCCGCGCATTAGTCGCCAGGAGGTGGAACAAGCCGCGCGCGATGTAAATGCAGATCGGTTTATCGACAAGTTGCCCAATACCTATCAGCACGAGGTCCATGAGCGGGGTAGTTCGCTTTCGGTTGGTCAGCGACAGTTGATATCTTTTGCGCGTACGCTGGCTTCTGGACCGGATATTCTCATTTTGGATGAGGCGACGGCGAGTGTGGATACGGAGACTGAGATGTGGATTCAGGATGCGGTGGCAAAGTTGATGCGGTCGCGGACTTCGATTGCGATTGCACACCGTCTTTCAACTATTCGAAATGCGGATAAAATTCTGGTGATGCACCGCGGTCAAATCCGCGAGGAGGGCGACCACGATACGCTGCTCAAGCAGAATGGGATTTATGCTCGGCTTTACCAGTTGCAGTATCAGGAGGAATAGGGGATCGTCTATTCGTTCATGCTGAGCGGAGTGGAACGGAGCCGAAGCATCTGTTCCACCTGCGTTGGTAGTAGATTTTTCGACTCCGCTGCGCTCAAAATGACAGGCTTATTATATTGTGCAGATGCGTAACATCAGTTCGTTATTTTCAAGGAGGTACAACATGTTGTTTGGAGAAGGAGATTATCGGTACGAGGAAGTTGAGGGATGGGCGAAGTTGCCCGAGGGATGGGTGTTTACGCAGGTGTCGGATGCTGCGGTGGATTCACAGGGTCGCATTTACGCATTTACGCGCGGTATTCATCCTGTGGTCGTATTTGATAAGGATGGCAATTTTATTACGTCGTGGGGATATGGCGATTTTGGTATTTCGCCAAATTTGATCAGTCAGTCACACGGTATTTTTATCGATCCGGACGATAAGGTGTTTTTGACGGATTCGTATCAGCATATTGTCAGGCGTTATACCCGTTTGGGCGAGTTGGAACGCGAGTGGGGCAATCGCGGGGTTCCCGGTCCGACGTTTCACCGCAGGGAATACAATATGCCAACGGGTGTTGCTTATGCGCCAGATGGCAATTCGTTTTATGTGTCGGATGGGTATGGCAGCCGGTGTGTTCACAAGTATTCGCGCGAGGGCGAGCATCTCGCGGTGTGGGGCGAAGGGGGCAGTGGTCCGGGGCAGTTTGCATTGGTACACAATATCGGATGCGATAAGACCGGGCGGGTTCTGGTGTGTGACCGGGAGAATAGCCGCATTCAGATTTTTGATCCAGATGGTAAGTTTATGGAGATGTGGACCGATGTGATGATGCCGGGCGATGTGTGGATTACGGATGACAATACGATTTATGTGGCAGAGCAAGGGGGCGGGGGGCGCATTAGCGTGTGGTCTGCGGATGGGGAATTGATTTGTCGCTTTGCAGATAAGAGTGCTGTGCAGTCGCCGCATGGGCTTTGCGTGGATGACGAGGGTAGTATTTATGTGGCTGAGATCGGTATGGGTGGACAGGGACAGCGGTTGCAAAAATTTGCGAGGGTTTAGGTTTTTAAGTAACCACAACATAGCGAGGTTTTTATGGCAACGCCAAATCGCATTCTCGAGCGTTATCGCAATGGCGAAAAAGCCGTTGGCGTGCAGATGAGTTTTGTTTCAGAAATTGTGATCGAGGTGGCGGCTAAGATGGGGATGGATTTTATTTCGCTGGATGGGCAGCATGGCGCATTGACGTTGCCGACTATTGAGACAGTGTGTCGCCTTTGCGATGCTTATGGGATGACGCCGGCTATGCGGGTTGTGGATCAGTCCGAAGCGGCTATTTTGACGGCTCTGGATCGGGGTATGCAGATGATTACGGTGCCCAATTTGCAGACTGCTGAGGAAGCCGAGCAGATGGTTCAGTTTGGTTTTTACGGGCCTTTGGGACGGCGAAGCGCGATGAGCCAGCGCGTGGCTTATAATTTGAACGATACCAGCGATAGTCGGGAGATTTTTGAGTTTACAAATGACAATACCATTATTGTGCCGCAGCTCGAGAGCAAGACGGCTTTTGACAATTTGGACGAGATTCTCCAGGTTGACGGGCTTATGTTTTTTGCGGGTGGTCCTCAAGATATTGCGCAGTCTATGGGGTATCCCGGGGAGCCGAATCATCCGGAGTGCGTAGCGGCTTATGAGGCGGCGTGTGACAGGGTGCGTGCGGCGGGAAAGCACATGATTGGCGATGTGACGGTTAGTGTGGATGCTTTTGGGGCGATCTACGATGCGGGGAAGGCGTTGCTCGAAGCACACGGTCGCGTGTGTGGTATGAAGATTGGTTGAATTGCGAGGTACATTTGTCTAAGGCACAGGTTGAATCCGGGGAGGCAGAACCGCTGTCTCCTCGGGCGGCTCGGCGCGTGTTGATTAGCCTGATGTTTTCGTCTATGCTGATGCCTATGGTGTCTGGCATGTCGCGGGTTGCACTGCCGGTTATTCGAGATGATTTTGGGATTCCCGCAGATTTGACGGCGTGGGTTCTGGCAGCTTTTATGCTGCCTTTTGTCGTTTTGATGCCGATTTATGGGCGTTTGAGCGATGGGGTGGATCGGCGGGTGTTGATTCTGGTGGGGACTGTGATTTTCGGCGTTGGTTCCACGATGACATTTCTGGCGCCGGATATGCGCTGGTTGATGGCCGGGCGTGCGATTCAGGGCATTGGCGTGGGGGGTATGACGCCGATGGGTATGGCGCTGCTCGCGTCGATTTTTAGTGCGGGAGAGCGCGGGCGCGTTCTGGGTACGTGGAGTGCGGTGGGTCCGGCGATGAGTTTTTCGTCGTCTTTTGTCGCGGGTATTCTCATTGCTATTTGGGGGTGGCGCGCCGCTTTTGTGCCGGGTCTTTTGCTCAGTGTGGTGACTTTTGTCGCGATTTACAGGGGGGTGCCTTCTCAGGTGATTGGAGAGGCGTCTAAATTTTTGCGGCAGTTTGATTGGGGGGGGGTTGGTTTGTTGTCGGGTGGGATTGTGTTTCTGATGTTTTATCTGTCCAGTCGGTCTGTGACGGGGGTTGCCCCTTTTGAGGATTGGCGGTTGCTTTTGGGCGCGGGGTTGTTTTTCGCGGGTTTCTGGTGGTGGGAAAGAGGGCGCGAGGATCCTTTTCTCGCGCTTAATTTTTTTGGCAATCGCATGTTTTGTCGGGTGACGTTTTGCGCTTCGATGCGGATGTTTGTGCAGGGCGGCATTGGGGTGTTGATGCCGCTGTATCTGGTCGATGTCCACCTCATGGGTCCGGCGCTATTGGGCGTGTTTTTGATTATTAGCTCTGCGGCGATGACGCTGATTGTGCGATTTGGCGGGCAGATGTCCGATCGTTTTCAGAGTCGGTGGCTGGTGATGATTGGGATGTTTGTGCAGTTGACGGTGATGCTGGGCTTTGCCCATTTGTCCGATACGATTTCGACATGGGTTATTGCTGGTCTGCTGGCGTACTATGGGCTTGGGGCGGGGTTGATGCTGGCTGCCTTGCACAGTACGGTTATGGGGACTGTTGATTCAGACCAGATGGGGGCTGCTGCAGGGCTTTATAGTATGTTGCGGTTTATGGGTATGGCGATCAGTACGGCACTGGTCGGGGTCGCGTTGCAATTTTTCTTTGATGCGAATCTGGCGACACTCGATGCGTACCAGAACGTGTTTATGGTGCTTGCGATATTTCCCGTTTTGGGGATGGTGGTGGGATTTGGATTGCGGGAAAAGAGGTTGTGAAATAGTTTGCAGGAGTGGAAGGTTTTGGTTGTCATTGCGGCATGGTTTTAGCCGCCACGCGAAGCACAACGCCAGTAATCCAGTTGCAAAATATAGGGATTATATACAATAGTGCCGGTACAAATACTATGACTAAAGAGGGAATTACATACCAAAGTGCCATAGAAAAATAAATATAAAAATTACAGTGTGTAGTGTTAGAAATTTTTTGAAAATTAAAGCGTAAAGATTTGAAAATAATGGGATTACTGTGCATAAAATATTCTATACAAAACACTTGACTTTTTGAAGTGGATATTTATTTTTTAATAATACACATGCCTGCGACACACAATGAATGGAGGAAAACATGCCTATATCTGTGGGGGGTGGGGGCCTTACCTCATCTGAGTCAAAGAGATTACAAAACGTTGAAAGTCGGTTAGAAAACGTTGAACGTGTGTGTGTGGACTTAAAAAAAGGTCAGGTAGAGATAGTAAATCGGCTTGATACGATTTCAAAAGATATAAAACACATTCTAGATTGGATAAGAAAACAGTAGAGGAATAATATGCCAACAAAAAAGAAACCGAAACGGATACGTTTTTCCGGATATGACGCGAAGTCCTCGGAGGCGATACACGATAAGGCCAAATAAATTGCCCGAATTGTTATGACACCCGTGAAATCGAAAAAAGTAAAAAGCCACGTCCTTTGGGCGTGGCTTTTTACTAAAATCGCGATTTCATCGCTGTGCCACTTATCTCAGCGACACTTTTATCGGGCCAGAGGTTTTGCTGCCATTTCGTATAATCGAATGGCTCTCGCAAGATCAAGCTGATGAATTTTTCAGCTTCAACGATACCCAAAGCATCTACCAGCGTGCGTAGCCCCTGTACTCGTATTTCAGTATCGGTTCTCATATACGATCCGTGATGCTTAAATTTACGCAGTATTTCAGATAAGGCATAAAAAAATGCCATCAACCAGAGCCATTATGCACAGCGCGCTATTCCGTCAACCACTATCCTTCTTATGCGCATCCAACTTTGAAGGTTTGCGCTGTGCAAGCCCCCCGCAGGGGCGCCCTTTTTTTGCTTCATTTTTTTGGGCGCGCAAAAAAATGAAGTCGCCGAAGGCATGGAAAAATGAAAAAGGTGGAATTATCACCAACACTTTGGACAAGATTCCCCGTTTTTTCGCAAGCGTGCGTAACATCAGTTATTAACCTTCACCCAATAGCTTCTGTGCGTTTTGATATGTTATCTTGTCGAATGCTTCTTTGGGTAAGTTCAGGCGCTGTAAATAATCCATTAAGCGCGTGTCGAAATAATCCCTTCCAAATAACAGGCTATCTTGAAAATCGATCAGGAATTGCCTGCCAAATGTTTCATCTCTGCTGATTGCCGTCAGTCCCGATCCCGCGGAGAGGTCGGCGTATAGATTGTCGTATTGCCCGAGCATCTCGGGCACTCTGCCGCCGGGTTCAACGGGTCCCGTGGGATAGGCTTCTTTGTCGAATTTGTCGTCACCGGAAATATGTGCCCAGAACCCAGGCGCATGGCCGATGAAATTGGTCTCGGGACATGCAATAATCGCCCGTTCAAATGCTTCGATGCTGCCGCCATACCACCAGTTTGGTCGCGGGTAATCCCCTCGTCCGTGATCGATGGGATAGTCGAGATGAATCGTGATCGGCAAGCCCATGTCACCACAGGCGTGATATAGTCTGAGAGCATCCGGGTCGTCAAATACCACCCGCACCTTTAGTTCGCTGGCAACCCGAATTCCGTGAATTTCTACGGCTGCTTTCAAGCGGTCAATCGCATCGGGCCGCTTTGGGTGTGGCATATATCCCAGTACAAATCGGTCGGGGGCTGTGCGTCCGACCTGTATCACGTCTTCGAGGGGAATGCACACGCCTGTTGGGGGCAATACTTTGTGATAACTGGGGCTGTATTCGTCTTCTGGCGCTTCCCAGGAAAAGAGCCACATCTGGTCGATGTTCTGCTCGTCCATGTTTTTCAATATTTTTTCGGCGTTGAATCCGTGCCAGTTTGGGTGATTGTGCGCGTCGATTAACATGTGAAGCTCCTTTTACAGGTAAGAGGTAGACGTAAAAGGTGAGAGATGTTCGTCTCACGTTTTACGTCTTGTATCTTTGTGTCTTTGTGTGAGATATATTACCTCCCACCCCTCAAACCAGATATGCGCCATCCCGAATGATTTGACGTGCCCTCCCGTCTGCTGAAACCAACAGGAGTGACGCCACTTGAATCGGGCTGTCTTTGGCATAGACGATGTCTTCGTGAACAATATGTGCGGGGGATTTGAAATGTTCTGGCGCAATTGTGCCGCCGAGGTGTTCGCTGCGCCCATAAGCCCAGTGAAAGCCCGCTTTTTCATCTTCTAAGACATTGCCCCAAACAACAGCTTTGGGATTGCAGCCCAGGGCGAGTTCGGCGATGTTGCCGCGCGTTGGGTCTTCGTCGAAATAGGCTTTGAAGCTCGCGGCTTGTGTTGTTTCTCCCGCGACATCTACTATCCGATTGTTCTCGACCTGAAATACGATGACATCGCCGTTATCACTGACGGGTATTTCGCCTTCTGTGCGGCTCGGTTCGCCCTTTCTTTCACCTTCATAGGGGACCTGAAAACTTTCCCCACTGGGCAAGTTGATAATGGGAAAGGCCGAGTTTGCTTTTTCTCGGGGCAGTTGCCCGTCGTCTTTGTGCGCCTCGCGGTATCGCAGATCAACCGTCCATTTGTGGCCGGTTGTAAAACTAACCCGCGCGTATTCTGCTTCGGAGAGTGCGTCCATTAAAATCTGGCAGCGGCGCGCCACTTCGGTATAATCCGCAGAGAGCGCGGTTTCTTCCATGCGTCGCGCAACGCCTGGCAATGATGCGGCGCGAAAATCATCGTGTGAACGCGCCCACGCAGATAGTGGCGCCGTGGCGGAGAATTGGGTGAGTGAGAGTGCGATTGTCGCTCGTGCCAGGCCGTCGCGCAAGGGGATGGGGTCGCCTTTGTCGAGGGGCAAATTGCCATTGTGTGTGCCAGTCGCTGGAAAGGTGATGAGAGGCAAGACGTCAAAGCCAATTTGTTCACCGAGCGATACCCACGCCGCACGCCATTCGGCAGCCATTTCTCTGCGCTCGCGCCATGCCTGGTGATCGCGCAATTCACCGTGCGGGACATCGGCAATGACGGCTACTATTTCATCGGGTTCGGGATGAAATACATCTGTGAATAATTTGTGTAAGTCCATTTTACAAGTTGTCCAATACAGCGCGCAGTTGCCGCACGCCTTTTAGCATTAGTTCCGGCGACCCCCAGTGTTCAATGCTCACGTTGCCCGTATAACCGTCTGACAGGACCATTTTGAGCAGGTCTTCGTATTTTATATTGCTGTCGCGAATAGGGTCCAGTTCTTTGTCGGGGTTGGGTTTGACGTGTAAGTGGGTGATCCGCCCTTTGATCTGTTCGTAGCCATCGGGGATAGCTTGTTCACCACATCCGATGCCGTTGTTTACATCCCAACAGAAGCTAAATCCCGATGTGTCGCCCAGGGCGTCGGCAACCATTCTCGCTTCCGCGCAACTGCCGGCAATGGTCGCGCCTTCATTTTCCATTGATAGGGTGACGCCTTCGCGTTCGGCTGTTTTGGCAATGGGTTCGAGAAATGGCACGATGACATCGAGATAATTCTCAACGCCGGGGCGATTTGCCCGGTCTCCTTTTCGCCGATTGGGATTCCACAGGGAAAATCCGCGGATGACGGTTGTATCAAATGCTTTTGCGAGTTCGATCATGCGGTCAAACATGCGCTGGTGTTCGGATTTTTCTTGGTCGCTGTCGTGCGCGCATTTGCCCACGGGCGAGCCGACGGACATAACGGTTACGTTGTACTTTGCCAGTACGTCCTGGACGCGCTGCAATTCGTCGTTGTCGATTTCCTGGACGCGCTTGCCCCAGATGCCGCCGCGCAGTTCAATCCCCGTTGCGCCCGCTTCTACGCCCAGGCGCACAGATTTGTCAAAATCGGCTTTGTCAATTTCATCTGCAAAATAGCACAGTTCCATCCGTTCCTCCTGTGAGTGGTTAAAATGACTTGGTAACATATCATATAACATCTTTTTGAACAGTCAAAGAAAAACGCGACCCACAGGTGTTTATTTTTAATTTTCAATTTTCAATTTTTAATTATCATGAGTGTATGAACGAACAGACGCGAAAGAAAATTCTGCAATCCACACCGCGCCCAAAGGGGATTCGCAAGGTCGATAGAAAACGGCTGCTGGCGCAATTGGCTCGCGCTGATCCGCCGCCCGATTACGACCGGTATATACGATCTAAATCATGGCAAATTAAAAGGCAGAAGTTTCTCGCGCATTATAATTGTCAGTGCGTTTTGTGCGGGAGCAAAGAGCATTTGCACGTACATCACCTGCACTACAAGACGCTGGGGAAAGAGGGTGTGGAAGATGTGATTGTTTGTTGCAGACGTTGTCATTTTATAGAGCACTTTAAAAAAAGTTAGAAGTGGGAAGTGATAGCACTCATCAACAAAGCCGTCATTGCGGCATGGTTTTGAGCCGCCACGCGCAGCACAACGCCAGTAATCCAGCTTTGGGAGGTGTTGGGTGGTCCTTTCAAGTTTCCGGAGATTTTTATGCCGAATATTATAATTATTACGACGCACGATACAGGCAGGCATTTTGGGTGTTATGGTGTCGATACGGTACATACACCTGCGATTGATGCGATTGCCGATGATGGGTTTAAATTTACCAATTATTTTACGACGAGTCCGGTGTGTAGTCCCAGCCGGGGGGCTATGCTTACGGGGCGCTATCCGCAGAGCAATGGGTTGATTGGGTTGACGCATTCGCCGTGGGATTGGTGTTTTAATGAGGGCGAGCGACATCTTTCGCATATTTTGCGCGATGCGGGATATCATACGGCTCTTTTTGGTTTGCAACACGAGGCGTCCAATACTGAGGATTTGGGTTTTGAAGCGGTTTTTGCACAGCGCGATGATACTGGTCGCCGTGCAAACGCGCTTGTGGTTGCCCGTGCTTTGGCGGATTTTCTCAGGGCTGACGCGGGCTCTAAGACGCCGTTCTACGCGCAAGTGGGTTTTTTTGAGACCCACCGCCCGCACGATTTTGGCGATGTGGGGCCTGATGATAGCAAGGGTATTGATGTGCCGCCGTATCTAATTGACGACGAGACGGCGCGGCGAGAACTCGCTCTGCAACAAGGTGCGATTCGTCGCGTTGATGAGGCTGTTCAGATTATTACCGATGCATTGAGAGAGAGTGGGCTGGAAGACGATACGCTGCTGGTTTTTACGGTGGATCACGGTATTGAATTTCCCAGGGCGAAGTGGTTTTGTTATGATGCGGGTATTGGCGTTGCATTGCTTATGCGCTGGCCCGGTGGGGGTGTTCGGGGTGGACAGGCCTGTGACCATCTGCTCAGCAATGTCGATTTTTTGCCCACGCTTATGGATCTCATAGACCATCCTATTCCCGATAATGTGGAGGGCTTGAGTTTTTCCAGTGTGTTCAAAGATCCCGATGCGGAACCTGCGCGAGATGCTGCCTTTTCCATTTTTCAGGGTAGCGATAGTCGGAGTGTTCGCACCAATCGCTACAAATTTATTCGCAATTTCAGTCCGCGGCGCCTGATAGATGTGCCCGTGGATATGACCGATCCGCCAAGGCCGCGCATCAAACAACCGGTGGCACAGCTCTACGATCTGGAAAAAGATCCCGATGAATTTGAGGATGTAGCCCATAAACCCGAATACCGGGATGTTTATAATGCGTTGAGCCAGTGCCTGTGGCAATGGATGGAAGATGTGAATGATCCGTCGCTCAAAAGTCCGATTCCCACGCCGTATTATTGGGAGGCGATAGCAGAATATCACCAGAGAAAGGAAACCTGATGTCCAGAGGAAAAATTGTAAATCTCGCGCTTGTCGGCTGTGGCGGTATTGCCGGTGGGCATCTTCGGCGGTATGGAGAACTTATCGACAGTGGCGAAGACCGTTTTCGCATTGTCGCCACGGTTGATAGCGATATCAGTCGCGCACAGGCATTTGCCGATCAGATCAATGGCAAGACCGGATGGGAGGTCAAGAGTTATCCCTCGGTTGAGGATCTGCTCAATTCAGAATCCAATCTCGATGGGGCCGATATATGCAGTCCCCACGGTTTGCATCATGTGCTCGCTTGCGAGTTGCTCGAAGGCGGTGTGAATATCCTGTGTGAGAAGCCCATTGGTATAACTGTTAAAGCCACGCAAAAAATTATCGATACAGCCAAACGCTGCAATAAGGTCGCCGCGAATGCCGAACAGTGTCGCCGCAGTGTTGGGCAGCGCACGATTCACTGGGCGTTTAACGGTGGGCCGCTTGGCGAACCCAGATTGTGGTACGCCATCAGGTCGGGATGGCAGGATCCCGCGGATTATCCCGATTGGCACTGGCGTGTGGATCGCAAACTCGGTGGTTGCGGAATGGTTATGGATAGCGGCGCGCACTGGGTTGATACTATGCGTTACTGGTTTGGGGAAGTGGATAGTGTTTATGCGCGTGTGGAGCAGATGGAACAGCGGCCCCACAAAAAAGGCGATGATCTGGTCGATGATAGTCGCGAGGATTTTTGGAGCAGTATTTTCAATTTTGAAAGTGGCGTGATCGGCACGTGGTCGTGGACGATTAGCGCGCCGGGAAAGGGTTTTACACAACTCAATCTCACCGGGAGCAAGGGTACGATTGTCGAGAGCGACATTTTTCACCCGGCGGCTTCTCAGGCGCGCGGTGAATGCAATTTTATAGATGGTACGGCTTATGGTGTGTCACAGCTTCAGGATATGTTTCTCGATTCACTGAGCCAGGGCGAAAAGGATCGCCTCTTTCCCTATGGTCTGACGGATGGCATGGCGATTGAATTGTGGGATTTTATCGATGCTCTGAGTATTGGGCGCGATGTGGAAATTGACGCAGAAGAGGGGCTTAAGAGCAAGGCCGTGAGTGAGGCTATTTACGAGTCTGGGAAAAGCGGACAGGTCGTCAAGGTGAGCGATGTGGTATCCGGGAAGGTCTGCGCGTATCAGGAGGATATTGATCGCATGTGGGGTTTGGTGTGAGAGGCAAAAGCATCCGCAGATGGACGCAGATGGACACAGATGAAGGGTGAGAGGTTGGGGTGGTTGCTAAGCACAAAAAACAGGCCGCGGTCTCAAGGGATCGCGACCTGTCGTATTTTATTTTTTCTTTGTGTCTCTGTGTGAGTCCCCTTACTCCTCAGGTTTTCCCGGACGACCGATTTCGATGAGGTTGCCATCCGGGTCGTGTACGAAAACATAGCGCGTGCCGTCGTGTGGGCGAACGCCGGGACCGGATGCCACGCGCACGCGTTCGCGGTCGAGCGAGGTGATGACGCGATCGAAGTCGGAGACTTCAAAGGCGATGTGTCGGCGCGAGGGACGGGGGTATTCTTCGGCGAGGATCAGGTGGATTTCGAGGTCGCCACAGCGATACCAGGCACCTGCAAAATCGTAATCTGGCCGGGGAATGGGTTGCAACCCCAAAAGTTTTTCGTAAAATGCCGATGCGCGCTCGAGGTTCCCTGTAACCAATGTGATGTGGCTGACGCGGGTGATGCTCATGCCAGCCGAGTCCGTGCGATTGGCCACCGGATCAGTTCTCCATGAGTAAGGTTCTCATTTTTCGCATACGAGAGGGATGTTTGAGTGCTGCCAGGGCTTTGTCGCGTATTTGGCGCACGCGCTCTTTGGTCAAGTTGAGGATGTTGCCAATTTGCTCCAGCGTCATTGTTTCACCGCTGTTAATGCCAAAATAGAGACGCAACACGCGGGCATCGCGCGGGGCCAGTGTGTTGAGCGCAGCGCGTATTTCCTCTGCCATAGAGCTTTCGAGCATGGCCTCTTCGGGGCTTTCTTGATCTTTGTCTGACAACATTTCCAGCAAGCTGGTGTCAGGGCCGTCTTCAAAGGGCATGTCGTATGAAACATGCCACCGCGAAGCGCTGAGGAGGTCTTGCACTTGCTTGGGGTGCAATTCGGCCTGTGCAGCGATTTCTTCGATGCGCGGTTCGCGTCCCAGCGATTGTTTGAGTTCTGCGGATATGCGTTCCAATTTGCTCAGGTGTTTGATTTTGTTGACGGGCAGTCGCACCATACGGGCTTTTTCTGCCAATGCCGATAAGATGCCCTGCCGAATCCACCAGACTCCATACGTGGTGAATTTGACACCAACGGTTTCGTCATAGCGGGTGGCCGCGCGAACAAGCCCCATGTTCCCTTCGGCAATGAGGTCTTCAAGGAGCAGGCCACGTCCTTGATATTCTTTGGCTATGGTAATGACAAATCGCAAATTGGATTCGATCATTTTATTGAGACTTTTGCGATCTCCTGCGCGAATGCGTTTGGCCAGATCAATTTCTTCTTGTGGCGTGAGCAATTCGCTATAGGCGATGTCTTTGAAATAGAGTTCCAGTGCAGAACTACTGCCTCCATTTGTTCTGGTTGAGGTGCTGGATCTCATGAGTGCGGCAGACATGTATTTCCCCCGTGACTGAGAAAACGACTCTCTTGATCGAGTGTCTTGTTTTTCAACTCGTCAAAGGTGTACAATAACATACGCTGTGACACCTTCCGACTCCTGTATAGGAGAGAATCGGTTGTTGCCAGAATATATGACACATTAGATCATGGGGAGACCAATGGCCTGATTATGTGACAACGTAGGTTCGGGGAGTGTTACTTTGGGGAGTTGATCTGGATGGGGAAACGATCACGAGCCGCAGGGGAGCGGTGTGTTCGACCAAATCATAGTGTGTGGGGCAAGTATTGAGGGGAAAAATAATACTTGGGCAGACAAGATAGCTGATTCAGTTTTGAAATGCAACTCTTTTTCTATGCCATTCTCCTGATATTTTGAAATTCAAGGTCCTATTTTGTTAGTTTTTTTAATGAAATACTTATTGGCATGTTGAGAGAAAATAATAAATAGAATTTTATTTGTCAATAAATAACTCTTGTTTAACAAGTTACAGAGTTGCTACTGGCCCTCGGTAGTATCCGTGCCGTTGAGTCCTCGCTGGGCGAGGTCTCGGTCGAGCAAGAACAAGCCGTTGCCCTTTATGCCGACCAGTTTGAGCGTATCGATCACTTCCTTGACAATGGCTTCTTCTTCGACTTGTTCGGTGATAAACCACTGGAGAAAGGTGTGGGTGGCATGGTCTCTTTCGGACAGGGCGAGATCGGCAATGTTGTAAATGCTTTGAGAGACTTTTTGCTCCTGGGCAAGGGTATCTTCAAATACTTCCAGAGGGCTGTCCCAACTTTGTTTTGGGGTATCAATGGTGCTGAGGCGTATATCGGCCTCGCGGTCGTCGAGAAAATCGTATATCTTCATGCCATGGGTGAGTTCTTCCTGGGCTTGAACGCGCATCCAATGGGCGAAGCCATTGAGGTTTTCCGTGAGAAAATACGCGGACATTGCCAGATAACTATATGCCGAGTAATATTCCATATTGAGTTGTGCATTGAGCGCGGCGGTTATTTTTGTGTTGATAATGGCATCCTCCTGTTGCGATAGGGAAGAAAAAAGCTGTACCAAGGGGGGGATAAGTATAAAAAAAATATGGATTTTGTCAACCTATTAAAAATAACTATTTGATTTTACTTTGTTTAGGAGAAAAAATTCCCAATGGTATATGGCATTTTTCTATTGATTCTTTTGGCAAAATTGCGTAAAACTTTAACAGTTTCTAAACGCGGAGTATTTGGCTACCCCAGTGTGGCCTATGGGCCACCCGACAGGAGGTATGTTTTTTATTATGATTCCCAAAAAGGTCCTCATGGCGTTAAACGAACAACTCAATTTTGAGTTCCATTCGGCGTTTCACTATCTCGCCATGGAGACGTATTTTCACGGGGTAAATCTGAACGGATTTGCCAATTATATGCGCGAGCAATACAAGGAAGAACGGCAGCACGCGCTCAAGATCGTGGATTATATCAATGCGCGAAATTGTCGGGTCCTGCTCAAGCAGATCGCCGAACCACCTTCTGAGTGGGCATCTCCTCTGGAGGTTTTTGAAGACGCTCATCGGCAAGAGCAGAAATCCAGTGAGATGATTAATGATCTGGTCGATCTCGCGCTGAATGAGCGCGACCATGCAACGGAGATTTTCTTGAAGTGGTTTATCGAGAAACAGGTAGAAGAGGAGGCCCAAATCAGCAGTATTGTGCAAAAGTTGAAGCTGGTGGGCGATGACGCTTATGGGTTATTTTTATTGGATCGAGATATGGGATGAGAGATAAGGCGATGTACACAAAAAGTGCCCTCAGCATCTGAGGGCACTTTTTTTTGTGCAGAACGCTACAAGGATTGCAAAAAGGCGAGCAATGCGTCGCGGTCTGTTTTGGATAAGTTGCGCACGGCTTCGCGCGATTGTTCGGCTTCGCCGCCGTGGAACATAATGGCTTCGAGCAAGGTTCTGGCTCTGCCATCGTGTAAGTAAGCCGGAACGCCGCTGACGGTTTCCGTGAGTCCAATGCCCCATAGTGGAGTCGTTTTCCACTCGCGGCCATCGGCTTCAAAGTCCGGGCGATTATCCGCGAGGACTTCGCCCATGTCGTGGAGCAACAAATCGGTGTAGGGATGAATGATTTGATCCGATAGTGACGAGATGCTGTGGTTGCCTGTTTTAAATGTGGTGGTATGGCAATTTGCACAACCGGTTGATTCAAAGAGTGCTTCGCCTTGCAATGCCTGTGGGTCGTCCCACAGACGCCGAGCGGGTACGGCGAGGGTTTGTAAGTAAAATGTGGTGATGTCCAGTGTTTCCTGTAGGATTTCCGGATCGTCGTTGCGGCCGTCGTGCTGGGGTTGGCCGGATACGGATTCCCGAGGGAAATAGGGGTTGGTAACGCCCATGTCTTCGTTGTATGCGCCGGCGGTCTGCTGCAAGAGATCGGGGTTGTTGGCTTTCAGTCCAAAGCGCCCCAGTTCTCTTTGGCCCGTTCGGAAATTATACACATAATTGGGGCGGCCCGATATGCCGTCTCCGTTGGCATCTCCGGGATCTGATAGGGCGAGAATATCGGACTCGGGAATGGCTTCCAGGAGGCCGCGTCCAAATACGGGCGGGGCCATGCGCGCGGACAGGAGTACGCCTGCGGGCAGTGGCTGATATGCGTCAACAATGGTGTAGATGGGGTGTTTTAAGTAAACTTCTTCGCCATCGGATAGGGTTTCCGTTGTTTCATAAAAGCTAACTTGAACACGCGCTTCGAGTACGACACCAAAGTTTGCGCGGTCACCGAGTTGGACGCCAAAGCCGGGAACGGGTACAGGGCCGCCGTGCGGGGTGAATCCTGGCAGGCTGACGCGCATGAGCATGGAGCCGACAAAGGGCGGTTCAGAGCCGAATGCACCGCGTCCTCGTCCGTCGCGCAGATGACATCCCACGCAAGATGTGTGGCTAAACACGGGACCTAAGCCGGGATTGAGCTCTGCAGGGGCCGTGACAAAGACCTGTTCAAAGGCGGTGTCACCCGCAAAAAATTTGTCGAGTTCGTCGGGCGAGAGTGTTGGTATGGGCATTTCAAAAGCCTGGCTGGATGCGTCAAAGACGGTTGCCTGCCCGCCAGATAAAGCGCTGTCCTCCGAGGGAGTGGGTGCAACGGGATTTTTGCTGCTGCACGCAAAGGAGAACAGCATTGCGGCAGTGGTGCATAAAAGATGTATTTTCACGAGTATAAACTCTTGATCTGATTTGAAAAAAGTAAAAGATGATGCAAACTCGGTCAATAGGGCGATGCCCTATCGGTTCTTTTTATTGTTCTGCCAATACCAGAGACATAATATCGCCTTCGAGTGTTTGTTGCACGGTTGCAATAGCCTGTTGCGCTGCTGTTATTTGCGCGGCATCGGTGGCGAGGGCGTCGCGGAATGGGAAAGAGATTTTGCCAATTTCTGTGATGGCTGCCTGAATTTCAGCCTGGAAACGCTGGTCGAGGGCGGAGTCTTTGCTTTTGACAAATTCATCGAGGCCCGCTGCTTCAACATTGTACCCACCCAGGTAAACATTTTGAATGCTGCGCATGTTGTCCTGGAAATCGAGGAGGGAGTTAAAGCTGAATTGCGATTCCACCAGGCGCGTGTCTTGCTCGGTAAAGGGATCGGCAATTTTGCCGTTTCCGACTTCGTCGGCAATGCCAATCATGCCGTTGACCATTTCCTGGACAGCGGCTTTTTGCGTGGTGTAAGTACTGCTTCCCGCGCCGGCATTGACCACCTGTGCGCGGAAGTTTTCGCCGGAGGCAATCCAACTGGTGTGAAGCGATACTGCCGCATCTTTGAGCAATTCTGTTGCCGCGATCAAATAATCGTATTGGCGCGGGGTGAAGTCTTCGATGGTTTTGCTGCCGCCTTCGTCAAAGAGCAAGAATTCAATGGTGTGAAATCCCTTGAGTTCGTTGGCGAGGTTGTTTACGGATGTTTTGGTCAGGGGATCGCTGCTGCCCAGGACGCCTTCGAGATCCGTGCGGTTGACCGGCCAGGAATCCAGCGCGGGATCAAAGCCGCTAAAATCAACGGGGCCGAACAAAAAGCCCTCGCTTTTTTCCCAGGGAGTACGCGAGGCTACCCATTTTGCACGGGCTGTTGCCAATGTGGCTGCCGAGGGATTGGTTTTGAGATTTTGCACCGCGGTGAGGAGTTCTGTGGCGACGTTGGCGAGGTCTTTGTAGGTCGGGATAACTGTTTTGTCGGAAAAGTCGGTCAAGATGGGTGAAAAATCATATCCGGAATCGGGTTCTGGTTCTGGCGCGACGGGGTTGTCGTCGCTGCTGCAGGCCGCGAGGGAAAAGGCGAGGATGATACTGAGGGTAATGTGTTTCATGGTGAGTCTCCGTAAAAATTAGAATTGAAAACCGAGTGCAAAACTGGCGGTGTTTTCGCCGTTGAAGTTGCCCGCGCCCAGGCGCCGCATGGCATAGTCGCCTTTCAGGACGACGGCATTGCCCATGGTGTAGTTGAGACCAAGTGTGTAAACGCGGCGTTGGAAGCGCGGGTTGTCAAAAAAGTTTTGTGGCATTTTGGCCATTGTGTCGTAGCTGTCAAATCGAAAGAACAAATGGCATTGATCCTCCTTGCGCGAAGTGAAAAAGGGCATGATGTCGTAACCGGCTTCGGCGTAAAATGCGTACGCTGCACTGGCAACGGGCGTTCTCAAGACGTCGAGGTTGTTGGACAATGTGCGGTTGCGCTCGCTGACAATGTCTGCATTTTGCAGGTTTCCGTAGAGGTACATGCCCTGTGCGCGGAAGCGATTGTATCGCAGCACAGCGTGGACGTCAAAAATGGATACGTAGGCGTCCGTATCTTTCATGTCGGGTTTGGGGCGGTTGTCGGCGCTGTTGCCGCGATAGCCCGATACGCCCAGGGTGAGACCATCAATGAGGTGGTAGTCCAATCGGCCCACAAGGGCCATGTTGGTTGCGCGGACTTCTTCAAAGCGCGTTTGATGCCCGCCCACAATCCAGTTTTGCGAATTGAAGCCCGTGGCGTCTAAGCCGTTGACGAGTTGGAGTTGATAGGTCAGGCGATTGGTATGACCACTGATTTCAATACCTGTCTCGTGCCATATTGCCGGTATAATCGCGGTTTCCGATTCGGGGCGGCGGGTGCCGAAAAAGTCCGTGGGGTGGTATTGCTCTGTGGTGAGGCCCACCGCGACGTAGAAGTGGCCCAGGCGGATGTTGAAGGCGTCGCTAAATTCGCGTTTGATGTAGAGTTCTTCGAGGATGACTTCCCCGCCTTTTTCCACTTCGGTTTCGTATTCGCCAAATTCCTCGTATTCGATTTCGAGGGCGCCGCCCGTACCGCCGTGTTCGATTTCCACTTCGGTTTCCAGTTCGACACCGCGCAGCAGGCGGATTTCCATTTCGAGTGCCAAACGCGCAATGTCTATGGTGGCGCGGCTATCTGGCGGCGAACCCGCTGGGCCGCTTTTCTGGTCGGGACCGTAATCGAAGTGGGAGTAGATGAGTTCACCGTATCCCGTGATTTTAATTTTGGGTGCCGGCTTGTGGTCTTCTGCCATGATGCTTATGGGCAGCGCGAGAATTAGACAGATACTACGCAAAAGAAGTCGGTTCATAAACCTCCCCTGTGTGAAGTAAAACACAAGACGATTCAAAGCGGGTTGACATGCAGCGCGAAACACCTTAATTTGGATGTGAGTCGTGCTTTTGGTGTGACTCAGACCATCTTCCGTTGGGCTGGCAGGCTCTTGAGACGGCAGGTGGTCTTTTTTTGTTTGGCGGTATATGAAAGTGTTTTACTAATAAAACACTCGCCCAACAAACAAAACAAATGTTGGGTATATGTCAACAAATTTTTTAATTTTTTTCTCAAATTATGATAAGTCAGGTTAATTTAGCTTTGGCGATCAACTGAAAAGGGTTGAATTTTTGAGGTAAGTACCTATTATATCGCAGTATTTTCGGTCTCAATGCGAGGAGAGTAAAATGCCTGATAGATTAAAAGTCGCTGTGATTGGTGCGAGTGGCATTGGACAGCACCACGCGCGATGGCACCATTTGTCGGGGTCCCGGGTGGTGGCATTTGCGGGTACTTCGGAAGAGTCGTGTGCAAAGACCCGGGCGCAATTGCAGGCGTATTTTGGATTTGATGGGCGGGCATATACGGATGTGGCGCACATGCTGGCGACTGAACAGCCCGATGTGGTCGATGTTTCAAGTCCTTTTAATTTGCACAAAGAGCATGCAATTATGGCTCTGGAAAGCGGATGCCATGTGGTGTGTGAAAAGCCCTTGTGTTGGGATGTGGATAGGGATTTGGACGATATTTTGGCAGATGGACAGGCTGTGGTGCGTGCGGCGGAACAGGCGGGAAAGTCGCTGGTGATGTCTGCACAGTATCCCGCGGGGATTTCAATTTATCGCGATTTTTACGCGCGTGTGCGGGGGACATGGGATGCGATTGAATCGCTTGAGATGGAGATGGAGGTGAAGGGGCGCAGGGGACCAAAGACGCGGGAAGATATCTGGATTGATGTGGCTTCCCATCCATTGAGTTTGGTTTTGGGGTTTTTGCCTGGGGGAGAAATCGATTGGACAACGGTTTCATGTGCAATAGGCGAGCGGGAAAATCGCGCGCGTTTTGATGTGATTACGTCCGAAGGACGGTGCGATGTGCGGTTTGTTTTGCGCGATATTGATGAGGGGGTGCCCGCGCGGCAATTCGGCGTGAATGGTTTTTTGGTGAATTGGGAGGGGTTTGCCGATGATGAGGGTATTTATCGCGCGCGATTAGTCCATGGAGACGAGGCTGTGATTTGTCGCGATTTTATGCATATTTTAATCGATGAATTTGGCAAACATGTACGCGGCGAAGGTGGGCGGGTTGTTGTTTCTGGCGCAGATGCGTTGAAGAATTTGCAATATCAAATTGCTCTGTTAAAGCTGGCGGAGTGGCCTGTATGAGTGCGCGAGCAGACATTGGGGTGGTAATTACCACGCACAATTACGGGCATTATCTCGCCGCGTGTTTGGAGTCGGTTTTGTCACAGACGCTTTTGCCCCGCCAGGTGGTGGTGGTTGACGATGCCAGCGAAGACAATGCAGCAGATGTTGTAGCATCATTTTCCGATGTAGCGTATTGCCGCGTCAATTTTCGCAATGGCAATCGCGCTCGAAATTTTGGTTTTTTGAAGGTTTCGGATCCTTATGTCGCGTTTTTTGATGCCGACAATGTGATGATGCCGCGCTTTTTAGAGGTGCTTTACAGCGCGTTGCAAGAGGTTCCCAGTGCGACTTATGCTTATGGCGATCGCATTGTGTTTACCGATGGCGATTTACATCAAGGCGAACGCGAGGTGTCTGGCGCGTTTGATGTGCGGCGATTGCGCGCCGGAAATTATATTGATCTCGCCGCGTTGATTCGATCTGATAGATTTCCCGGATTTGATCCCGCTGTGCGTCGATATCAGGATTGGGATTTGTGGCTGAATATTGCGCTCAAACAGGGGGGGATTGGGCAGTATGTGCCCGAGCCGTTGTTCTATTATCGCGTGCATCCACACAGTGTAAGCCAGCGGGAAGATAGGGATAGAGCTATGTGGGGTATTCGAAGAAAATACCGTCTTGGATGGGGGGCACTACCCTTGCTGCGCCATTCTTTCAAGCTCTATCAATTCGCGCGGAAGACAAGGTCCCTGTGGAGAGATTGAGAGGTGAGAGAGTTCTCACACAGAGACACAAAGGCACAAAGAGGGCTGAAGACCGGATTTCTGACCGTTGCCATCTTGACACGATGCGTCACAGGCGTTACTTTTTCCGGGTGTGTACATATACTTAATAAAGGCATTCAGAAAAGTGGAGATTGCCATGTCATTCGATATTGCTGCGATTGCCAATGCCGATTATATCGACGCGATGTATGAGAAATACAAACAAGACCCAAATTTGGTGGATGAAAAATGGCATGCATTTTTTGCGGGTTTTGATTTGGGGATGCAACGCGATGGGGCCAAAGAGGTTCCAGATACGTCAGGTGAAAGCCAGGCTGAGGAAGATGCGATGGCGTTTCTCGATGCTTATGATACGCTGGAGGAATATACCCGTATGGATGCGAATAGGCAGCAGGGGGCTATGGCTCTGGTCAATGCCTATCGCACATGGGGGCACCTTGTCGCTGATATCGCGCCGATGAGTTATACGCGCCCGCCGTATCCGCTGTTGGAGTTGTCAGAATACGGCTTTACAGAAGAGGACCTGGATCAAATTGTCGGCAATGGCGGGTTCCTCGGTCCCACGGACGGTACGTTGCGCGACCTCGTTGCAAAGCTCAGGCAAACATATTGCGGTTCTGTGGCGGTAGAGTACACAGATATTCCGTATAAGAGCCAGCACGAGTGGCTGGAACAGCACATGGAGCCAATATTAAATCGGCCAAAATTCAGCGCAGAACAATGTCGAGAGTTGCTGAGAAAATTGATCGAGGCCCAGGAGTTTGAACAATTTTTGCATATTAAATATATCGGGAAAAAGCGATTTTCTATTGAAGGCGGCGAAGCACTTATCCCGATGTTGCACGCGCTTATTGAAACGGGGGCTGCGTTAAATGTCGAAGAGATGGTAATGGGGATGGCGCATCGCGGCAGGCTCAATGTACTCACGCATATTATGCAAAAGCCCTATCCGGAGATATTCAGTGAATTTGAGGGTGTTGAGGTTGGGCGCTCCGAGGGGTCGGGCGATGTAAAATACCACATGGGGTTCGCCCATGAGTATGTCACGCGCGATGGTCACACGGTGCATTTGGGTTTGACGCCCAACCCAAGTCACCTCGAATTGGTCAATCCCGTAATTGAGGGCATTGTTTGCACAAAGCAAGAGACAAAAGGCGATATTCAGCACGAGCATATCGTACCGCTGATCATCCACGGCGATGCGGCTTTTGCCGGGCAGGGCATTGTGCCAGAGACGATTTGCTTGTCCCATCTGGATGGCTATGATAATGGGGGTACGATTCACATTGTTGTGAATAACCAGATCGGTTTTACTGCGTTGCCTCGAGAGTCCCGTTTTACAGCGTATCCAACAGATGTGGCGAAGATCGTTAAGATGCCCATTTTTCACGTCAATGCGGATGACCCTGAGGCTGTGGTCCACACGGCGCGCATGGCTATGGCCTATCGCCAGGCCGTGAAAAACGATGTGATTATCGATCTGTGGTGTTATCGCCGATACGGTCACAATGAAGCCGATGATCCCGCTTTTACACAGCCCCTGCAATCTGCTGAAATCGCCGGGCATCCAACGGTTGTCGATTTGTATGCGAGGCGTTTGGTTGAGCAAAATATCGCAACAGAAGATGATGTCGATGCTATGAAGCGGGCTGCGCGCGAGAAACTCGAGGCGGCATTCGTCGATGCAAAAAATCAAAAGACAAAACCGCGCGAGCCGACATTTGGGGGCGTGTGGAAGGGGTTTGGAAAGGCGGGCGCAGATCGCACGGTGAAAACCGCGGTGAGCAAAAAAAAATTAATTGATATTGTTCAAAAGGCGACGACAGTGCCCGAGGGATTTCATGCCTATCGCAAATTGGTGCGCCAACTCGATTACCGCATGCAGATGGCCCACGGCAAGGTGGGTATGGACTGGGGCTGCGCGGAGATGCTCGCGTTTGGCAGTTTGTTGGTTGATGGGTTTCCGGTGCGATTGGCCGGGCAAGATTCACAGCGGGGTACATTTAGCCATCGGCAAGCGGTGTGGCACGATATCGAAAATGGCGCGATTTATTCACCGCTGAACCATCTATCGGATGGTCAGGGAGGATTCAGGGTCTATAATACGATGCTTTCGGAATTGGCGGTGCTGGGCTTTGAGTTTGGCGTGAGTTATGCCAATCCCAATAAATTGACGATTTGGGAAGCTCAGTTTGGCGATTTTGCCAATGGCGCGCAGATGATTATCGATCAGTTTATTTCCAGTTCTGAGGCCAAATGGCACAAGATGAGCGGGCTGGTGATGCTGTTGCCGCACGGGTTTGAGGGCCAGGGACCAGAGCATTCGAGCGCGCGGTTAGAGCGATTTCAGGCGCTGTGTGCCGAAGACAATATGCAGGTGGGATGCCCTACGTTGCCCGCGCAGTATTTTCATTTGTTGCGCCGCCAGATGCTGCGCACATTTCGCAAGCCCCTTATTTTGATGATGCCGAAGAGTTTGTTGCGGCACAAAGAATCGACTTCAACGCTCGAGGATTTGTCCGCGGGTGCGTTTTGCCCCGTTTTAGACGATCCTGCACAGCCCGATCCCAGCGCGGTGAAGCGCGTTGTTTTTTGTACGGGGAAGGTTTTTTTCGATCTCAAAGAGGGGCGGGACAAAAAGGGCGAGGAACGGCTCGCGCTGGTGCGGATCGAGGAACACTATCCCTTCCCGTGGGATGAGGTGGGTGCCGTGCTCGAAAAATACGGCGATGCGGATATTTTCTGGGGGCAAGAAGAGCCGCAAAATATGGGGAGTTGGGATTTTATGGAGCCAAAACTTCGCAGGTTGCTCGATAATCAAAAGCCGGTGCGCTATCTGGGACGAAGGCCTACGGCTGCAACGGCCACGGGTATTCAGTCGGTGCATTTGGCCGAACAGCAAGAGATCGTGGAAACTGCTCTGGATTTTTCTTAGGGAGGCGCGTACATGCCTGTTGATGTGATTTTGCCCGAATTGGGAGAGTCAGTGACCGATGCCATTCTGGTCGAGTGGTTGAAATCGGATGGCGAGGCGGTGGCGGTAGATGAACCTCTTGCGGTTATTGAAACGGATAAAGCCGATGTCGAATTGCCAGCGCCTTCGGCGGGTGTGTTGCATACACTGAAGGCCGATGGCGATACGATTGAGGTCGGCGAGACTATTGCCACAATAGATGAGGATGGCAAGGTCGTCACAAAGGCCCCAGCACCGGAGGAGGCCGATGGTTTGAGTCCGGCTGTGCGCCGATTGGTGACAGAGCACGACCTCGATCCCGCGGCGATTACGGGTACGGGAAAAGACGGGCGATTGACCAAAGAAGATGTGCTGGCGTATCTCGAGACTATGGCCGATCCGCCCGTTTCTGAACCAGAAGCCCCTGCCCCACCTCCCGTTCCCGCTACTTCGGGCGATGGCGAGCGGCGCGAACCCATGAGTCAAATTCGCACGCGGATTGCCGAACGTCTGGTTTCTGCACAGCAGACAGCGGCGATGTTGACGACGTTTAATGAAGTAGATATGAGCGGTATTTTTGATTTGCGCGCGAAATACAAAGAGATGTTCGCAGATGTACACGGCGTATCTCTGGGTTTGATGTCCTTTTTTGTTCGCGCCTGTGTTATTGCTTTGCAGGACTATCCCGATGTCAATGCCAGTATCGATGATTCTGATATTGTCTATCGCGATTATGTCAATATGGGCATTGCAGTGGGTACAGACCGCGGTCTTGTCGTGCCTGTTATGAAGTCGGCAGAGCGCATGTCTTTTGCCACTATTGAGTCTGAGATTAAGCGCGTGGCTCTCTCTGCGCGAGAAGGCAAGTTGGGGTTGGATGAGTTGAGCGGGGGCACGTTTACTATTACGAATGGCGGGGTGTTTGGGTCGCTGTTGTCAACGCCTATTCTCAATTCGCCCCAGACGGGTATTTTGGGCATGCACGCGATTCAGAATCGGCCTGTCGCGGTGGGGGATGAGGTGGTTGTTCGCCCGATGATGTATCTGGCATTGACTTATGATCACCGCCTGATTGACGGTCAGACTTCGGTGACATTTCTCGTTCGCGTAAAAGACTTGCTCGAAGACCCCGCACGTATGATGCTGGAAGTGTAAAGGCAGGTGAAATGTGAAAGATGAGAGGGCCTCACACGAAGACACGAAGACACAAAGATACAAGACGGGAAAGGTGAGAGGAGTATCTCGTGGCAGATAATACATTCGATCTCATTGTTATCGGTGCCGGTCCGGGGGGATATGTCGCTGCGATTCGGGCGACGCAATTGGGCATGCGCGTGGCTTGTGTTGAGAAACAGGCGTTGGGTGGCACATGTCTGAATGTGGGCTGTATTCCGAGTAAAGCCCTTTTGGAGTCGAGTGAGTTGTTTCGCCAGGCAGAGTCTTCGTTGGGTATTCACGGTGTGAAGACCGGTGGTGTGGAACTGGATTTGGCGGGTATGATGAAGCGCAAGTCCAGTATTGTGCGGAGAATGACAGGTGGTATTCGCGGTCTGTTTCGCAAGAATAAGGTGACGCATATTTCGGGGCTGGGGCGGTTGGCTGGCGATGGAAAGGTCGATGTTGGGGGGGATATTTATTCGGCAGAGCGCATTTTGATCGCTACGGGCAGTTCTGCGATTGAGTTGCCCAATTTGCCTTTTGATGGCGAGTATGTGATTAGTTCGACCGAGGCGTTGGCACTGGATGAGGTGCCCGGGAAGATGATTGTTATTGGCGCGGGTGCGATCGGTCTCGAGCTGGGGTCGGTGTGGCATCGTCTGGGTGCAGAGGTGCATGTGGTTGAATTTTTAGATGGGATTACGCCGACGATGGATCGTGAATTATCCCTCGGTTTGCAGAAGGTGCTGGAGAAACAGGGGCTGAGGTTTTCGTTTGAAACGCGCGCAGAGTCGGCTGAGGTTCGCGATGGCAAAGTGGTTGTGACTCTCGTACAGGGCGATGAGACGACTTCTGAGACATGTGACCGGTTGTTGGTCGCTGTTGGGCGAAAACCAAATACCGATGGGTTGGGTGGCGAAGATGTGGGATTGGAGATGGATGACAAAGGGTGCGTTCTGGTCAATGAGGCGTTTGAGTCAAATTTGTCCGGTGTCTATGCGATTGGCGATGTGATTCCCGGTCCGATGCTGGCGCACAAAGCAGAGGAAGAGGGTGTGGCTGCGGTGGAATGTATGGCGGGGAAGGCGGGGCATGTGAATTATGGCGCGATTCCCAATGTGGTGTACACGCATCCAGAACTGGCATCGGTGGGGCTGACAGAGGAGCAGGTTGTAGCGGATGGCATTCCCTATAAGGTGGGCAAGTTTCCAATAGCTGCCAATGGTCGCGCGCATACGCTACAGGCGGTGGATGGAGAGGTGAAGATTATTGCACATGAAAAGACGGATCGCGTTATAGGTATTCACATTTTGGCCGCACGCGCGTCCGATATGCTCGCGGAAGGGGTTCTGGCAATGGAATTTTCCGCCAGTGCAGAGGATATTGCGCGAACGATGCATGCACATCCCACACTTCCAGAGGCTCTGAAGGAGGCCGCGTTGAGTGTGGAGAATGCGGCGATTCATATTTGAGAAAACTTGACATTGCCTGTTTATATATGTAGCTTTAA
>JAGWBW010000022.1:0-24689 GCA_021295695.1 Candidatus Latescibacterota bacterium | reverse complement strand
AGGGGATAGGTGTGTCCATGCGTGAAAGAAGAGGCTTTGCCTGATTCGTTCATAAAACAAATAAAATGAACGCTTTAGGCTTGATTGCAGTTTATTTTCTAAGGCTGTGGCACACATTGTGACCACAGCCTTTTCTTTTTTTGAAAGTGCGACCAATGACCATTTTGGAATTACATCATATTGCAATGGCTTACGGTGCTCAGGATGTGCTGCTCGATGTGTCTTTTAAGATCAATAAAGGTGAGAAGGTCGGTTTGATAGGTGACAATGGCTGTGGGAAGTCCACCATTTTAAAACTGATTGCAGGTATTGAAACACCTGTTTCTGGCACTGTGAGTAAGGTAAAAGGCATATCTACGGGATATCTCGCGCAGCACCTGAAATTTCAGGCGGGAAGGCGTGTTGAAGAAGAAATCGCCTCGGTATTTACAGTAGTCAATCAGATGCAGCGCAAAATGCACAAACTGGAAGCGCAGATGGCAAATGGTGCGTCCGACCAGATCAACGCGGTGATGGAACAGTATGGGCGTTTACAGGAGGCTTTTGAGCGGGCAGATGGTTATGCTTGTCAGGCAAAAATTGATGCAGTCATAGATGGACTGGGTATAGGGGCATGGCGAGATCAATCTGTCGATGTATTGAGTGGCGGTGAAAAGAATCTGGTGGGATTGGCAAAAATTCTGCTGGGCGAGCCAGACTTGCTGTTGCTGGACGAACCGGGCAATCACCTCGATTTTGAAGGATTGGCCTGGTTAGAGGCATTTTTGCAAAATTTGGACCGAACGGTGATTCTGGTATCGCACGATCGCTATATGCTGGACCGGGTTGTGAATCGGATCGTGGAAGTTGAAGATGGAAAAGCCAGCACATATATGGGCAATTATTCGGCCTACCGCGCAGAAAAAATGCGTCAATTGCTCTTGCAGAAAGCGGCATACGACAACCAGCAGAAGGAAATTCAACGGCTGGAGGAGATGATCAAGTGTTTTGAATTGTGGGGCGGGGAAAAAAATATACGGCGTGCGAGAAACAAGGGAAAAATGCTGGACCGCATAGACCGGATCCATCGACCGGTCATGGACCGCCAGCGCATTGATCCCGCGTTTGGCGCAATTCAGGGTAGTGGAAAAATTGCCTTAGAGTTGCGAAAGTACGGGCGCAAAGCAGGTGAGCGTACGCTGTTTCGAGATGTTGATTTGCTGGTACAATCGGGCGAGCGCGTCGGATTGGTTGGGGATAATGGGACAGGCAAATCTATGCTTTTTAAGGATATTGTTGCCGAGGCTGCCTGGGAACATCCCACAATGCGAATTGGTCCACGCATTCAATTGGGATATTACGCACAAGAACACGAGACCTTAAATGACAACCGAACCATTTTCGAAGAGATCTGTTTGTCGGGTGAGTTGAACCGCGACCAGGGAGGTGGGGTGCTGTCCAGGTTTTTATTTGGATGGCGCGATCTGGATAAAAAAGTCGGCAATTTAAGCGGTGGGGAAAAAAGCCGCGTTCAGTTGGCCTGTTTGATGGTGTCTGGGGCCAATATGTTGCTATTGGATGAGCCAACCAATCATCTGGATATCGCATCCCGCGAGCAGGTGGAAGATGCCCTTGAAGACTTTGACGGTACACTTATAGTGATTTCACATGATCGCTATTTCCTCGATAAAATTGCCGAGCGGGTGATTGAAGTGCGCGACCTGAATCTGGAATCCCATGCAGGCAATTTCTCAGATTTTTGGGCAAAATGGAGATCGAGTAAAACGCCGGATGGAGAGATCCATTCTGAGGTTGAAAAACAAATCGAGGCGTTGGAAGATGAGAAAATGCGACTGGAACGAGGGATGGCATCGGCTTTTGAAAAAAGAGATTTCAAACGAGGAGATCGCCTCAGCCGTCGGTTGCGTCTGGTGGAACAGCAGATTGAAAACCTCTATAACGCTTTGTAAGTCATATTGTAAGCACAACAAAACACCGCAACAAATTTGTTGCGGTGTTTTGTTTTTAGATCGTCTTGCGCTGTTTATTTTTCCAGATCTTTGAGGGGTATTGAAAGGGCATCTCGAAGGATTTTGCCGGGTTTGAACCCCACTTTGCGTCGCGCGGGCACATAAACTTCCTCGCCCGTTCGGGGATTGCGTGCGCGAGGACGGGCATTGGTGCGTTTGACTTCCCAGCTTCCAAAGCCTCGAATTTCGATTCGTTCACCTTCGACGATGGCCTCTGCAAGAGTTTCAAAGAGTACATCTACGGCTTGTTTCGCCATCGTGTTTTTACAATCTATTTCATCTGCAAGTATTTTTGCCAGGTCTGCTTTGGTGATGGTTTGCACTCGCTACCCTCCACAAAAAAATATTAAACGCTTTAATAATTTTAAAAATGAGGCGGAGTATGAAGAAAATAATGAAGTGACTATTCACAAAAAAACGGCGACCTCGCTGGATGGCCACCGCGATGATTTATGGTGGGCGCACAGGGACTCGAACCCCGGACCAACGGATTATGAGTCCGTCGCTCTAACCAACTGAGCTATGCGCCCAAAATTCGGTTTTGCTGACATCAGCAGGGCAAAGATAAGGAACAGAGATAAGTTATGCAACCAAAAATTAGATACTTATGAAAGTTATTTTGGCTCAGCCATCGCTTTGCGCTGGGCGGTGAGGTGGCGGTGTTTTTCCAGTGTGGCGCGCAGGTCGTCGGAAGAAAGCGGTTGGCGCAATTGCTTTTCGATCAGTTCGATTTCGCTTTCGAGACTTTTGAGCTGGAACTTGTGAATATAATCTCGAATGGGAATATTGATATTGGGATTCGCAATGTCAGTATCCAAAGATAGATCGGTCAAAATGCGGCTCAGGCGATCATCGTTGCACTGATCGATGAGGTGCGCGGCTTCAATGGATTGTTTCTGCTGTCGGTTTTGGGCAATCATGGTGGCGATTTGCCGATAAGCACTATTTGTGAAGTTGTCGGGAGAAATTTGCTGGAGCACTGTATCAGCGGTTTCGGGATGTTGCATCAGGAAGGTGAGCAATTCGCGCTCAGAACGGGGCCGCGTATCATAAGATTCGGGTTCTGGTTGTCCATTTTGAGACCTTGTAGAGCGGCGTTGTGTTTGGGCAATGCGGATGAGGGTTTCTTCGTCTATCCCGATTTTTTCGGCGATGTCTTTGATGAGAAATTGTTTGAGTGCGTTGTCTTTGATGCGTCCAATGAGTTCGGCCAATGCGTGTGCTGTTCGGGTTTTGCCATCTATGGTTGAGAGGTCGTCGCGTTGCTCAAATTGTTCCATGAGAAAGTCGATGGCAGGTGCGGCGTTTTCGGTGAGGCGCAAAAGGCCATCGGGTCCATGGGCGCGCACATAGCTGTCGGGGTCGTGGTCTTCGGGCAGGGTGACAACGCGGACTTCGAGGCCCACTTCAAAGAGCGATCCGATACCGCGCATTGCCGCGGTTGCTCCGGCGGTGTCGCCATCAAAGATGAGAATAGTTTTGGGCGCGTAACGCCTGAGCAGGCGCGCCTGGTCGGTTGTGAGTGCCGTGCCAGAGGATGCAACTGCGTTTTCAATGCCATATTGCGCAAGGGCAATGAGGTCCATATATCCTTCTACAACGAGTGCTGTACCCGCGTCGCGAATGGCGTCTCTATCGCGCCACAAGCCGTACAGGATGGCACTTTTGTTGTACACAGGGGTTTCCGGCGAGTTGATGTATTTGGCCTGTTCGTTGGGGTCGAGGGCGCGCGCGCCAAAGGCGACCGGGCGACCTGTGGCGGCGTGAATGGGGAAGGTGATGCGATTGCGAAAGCGGTCGTAAAAACCACCTCCTGTTTGTCTTTGTGAGACCAGACCGGCGCGTTCGAGTATTTGCGGAGAGAATCCCCGGCGGGTGGCGACTTGCAAGAAGCCATCCCACTGATCGGGCGCGTAACCGATGGAAAAGGCATCGATTATGTCGCGGTTTATGCCGCGGTTTTCGAGGTAAGCCATGGCATCGGCGGCTTTCTCGTCTTGTGTGAGCAGGTGGTGAAAATATTTGACCGCAAGTTCATTGGCGCGATAGAGCTGGTCAAAGACTTCCTGCTGGTCCGGGTCTGCTGGCTTTGCATCGGGCAAGGCTATGCCTGCGCGATCGGCGAGTTGGCGAACGGCTTCGATAAAGCTGATGTTTTCTATGTCGCGTAGAAATGTAAAGCTGTTGCCGCCCGCACCGCAGGCAAAACACTTGTAGATCTGTTTTTCTTGTGAGACGTTTAAGGAGGGTGTAGAATCGTCGTGGAAGGGACACAGGCCGACAAAGCTTTTGCCCCGGCGGGTCAGTGCAACGTGATCGCCCACGACATCGACGATGTCAATGGACAGGCGCACTTGATCGATGACTGTTTCTGGAATGCGCGGCATGTAAGGAACTCCCTGGGGAGAGGGAGGATGTAAATAGGTGTTATAAGCTAATTTTAAGCTGGCTCAACCCAATCGCCGCCAGCGCGTATCAGGCCAATCAGTTCGTCAACCGCGCCTTCTGTGGGGATATTGCGTTTGACAATGTCTTTGCCCTTGTAGAGCGTGATTTTGCCAGGACCACTGCCTACGTAACCGTAATCGGCGTCGGCCATTTCGCCCGGGCCGTTGACAATGCAGCCCATAATGCCAATTTTGACGCCTTTGAGGTGGTTGGTGTGGCTTCGAATCAGGGCGGTGGTTTCCTGCAGGTCGAACAGGGTGCGCCCACACGAAGGGCAGGATATGTATTCGGTTTTGGAGATACGGGTGCGCGTGGCTTGCAAGATGCCAAAAGCTGTGCGGGTGAGGGTGTGATCGTCTATTTGATCGGATGCTTCGAGCCACAGGCCATCGCCGAGGCCATCGACGAGGAGTCCACCGCAGTCTGTGGCGGCGTAGAGCATGAAGGCGTCATCGGTTGAGTACATGGTTGCGCTATACGTTCGGCGGATAACTATGGGTATGTCGCAATGCCAATCTGCAAGCATGCAGATTGCGCGGCGCAGTTCGGGCATGGCGTGGGTGTTGTGGGTGTGCAGGACGAGCACAGCATAAGGATCGGCTTTGAGCGCACAGATAAGGGGTGCGTCGAGTTCGACGAGTTCGGCACAGACAAAGGTGATGGGGGCAGATGTATGCTTGGATTGCAAGTATGCAGTTGCAGAAAAAATTGGGTATGCGGTGGAAGCGGACGACCAGGCCCGGGCATTTTGAATGACGCCGAGCGTGCCCGGTAGTTCAAAATCGAGGGTGTGATCGGTGTAGATAAAGTCAACGGCCATGTCGGCAATGTGCCATTTGTCGAGCGCCGCGTCGTATGAATAGCCAAAAGGTTTTAGGGATTCGGGGGTGATGGTGCCCCGTGGGGTGGCAATGACGATTGGGACATTTGGTTTGCCGATTTTTTCAACCTGTTGTGTTGCGCGGCGCGTGTACGAAAATGGATCGATATGAGATGTTTCAATTTCTGGTATTGGCGCGTGATCGCTGCGGTTGCAATAGCGGGCGACCAGTGTTTGCGCCACGGGGATTTCGGCTTCGGGTTCTTCGGTGAGGGAGACGCGAATGGTGTCGCCCAGGCCGTCTTCGAGCAGCGCGCCTATGCCCACGGCAGATTTGATGCGCCCGTCTTCGCCATCGCCAGCTTCTGTGACCCCCAGATGAAGCGGATAGTTCATGCCTTCGGCTATCATTTTGTTTACCAGCAGGCGGTAGGCTTGAACCATGATTTGCGGATTGCTGGCTTTCATGGAAAATACGATGTCGTGATAGTCGAGGTCATTGCATATCCGCGCAAATTCGAGTGCCGATTCGACCATGCCGAGTGGGGTGTCGCCAAACCTGCTCATAATGCGGTCTGAGAGCGATCCGTGGTTGGTGCCAATCCGCATGGCTGTGCCGTATTCTTTGCAGATTTTGACCAGTGGCGCGAATCGGTCGTGGATGCGGTGCAGTTCTTCGGCGTATTGTGCATCGGTGTATTCGATGATCTGGAATTTTTTTTTGTCGGCATAATTGCCGGGGTTCACGCGCACCTTTTCCACAATTCGGGCGGCAATTTCAGCGGCATTGGGGGTGTAGTGAATATCGGCTATCAGTGGGGTGTGGTAGCCCGCGGCTCTGAGTTTTTTTTGGATGTTTTCGAGGTTGCGGGCTTCGTTCTGGCTGGGTGCTGTTATGCGCACGTATTCACATCCGGCGCGGATCATGCGGATGGACTGGGCAACCGTGCCATCGGTGTCCATGGTATCGGTTGTGGTCATTGACTGCACGCGAATGGGATTGTCGCCGCCGAGGGGAACGCCTCCAATATCGACTTCGCGGGTTTTGAAGCGGGCGTATTCCGTGAGCGAATTGCAGTATTTACCCGGGGAAACGAGCAGGTCGCTGGTTATGGACATTGGTCGTCTCTGTAGTTGTGAGTAGGGGGGGCGAGCGATGTACAACTGGTCGCTTCTCAGGCCAGTTCAACCTGCCCCTACTTAGATTCCTCAAGTATTTCGTTGATTTTTTTTCGCGCTTCACTGGCTTCTTTGTTTAGCTTTTCGATCAGAGGAGGCGTTTTTTGGATCTGAATACCCAGTGTTTCGAGCAGGGTTTTTACGTCGGGAAACATGGCCTGTACACCATCGGCAATCACCCGAGCGGATTTTTGAAGCGGTGCGCCTAAGGCGGAGTTGTCGATGAATTCGGGCACGCGGCTGTGGATGGGCTTTGCATGTAAAAATATGGCGATCAGACCTAAAATCAATGCGCCTTGAACCAATCCCAGAGCAATGCCGCCAAATGCGTCAATCGCGCCGAGGGGAGAGGTTCGCAGTATTCCGTGAAGGGTGCGGCCCAGGAAATAGCAGGCAGCCAGGACAGCCGCAAATACCACAAAGAATCCGATTAGCGCGGTGCCCGTGCCGAGGTCTTCTGTTGTATCGAACAAAGCACGCGCTGTTGTTTCGCCATAAGTGAGGGCAAATCCGTAGGCCAATATCACGCTGAACAACATGATGAGGCTTTGTACCAGCCCAATTTGCCATCCTTTCCGAGCGAACCAGAAGAGGCCGAGGGCAAGAATGAGATCGACGATGTTCATTTGATGTGAATGATGGGTATGGATAAAAAAAAGCGATAGCCACCCTGAGTGATTATCGCTTAATTCGAATAGTGCGAAAGACTTAGCGGGTGTATTGCTGATCCAATTTGATCCGCTTGCGTCTTGCAGCGGCAATTTTGCGTTTCCGACGTTCACTCGGTTTTTCAAAATGCTGATTTTTCTTCATGTCGGAAATAACACCGGCTTTTTCGCAGGCCTTTTTGAACCGCTTGAGTGCTCTTTCGAACGGCTCGTCGTCACGTACGAGGACACCAGGCATGCTGGGACTCACCCCTTTCTTTAGGAGAATGTGATGAATAACCAAAACGAATTTCAATATAACATATAAAATGTCCCGCACTTTTGCAACCCGTTTTTCCCCTATTGGTCACTCACTTATACGTCTTGAATTTGTTTGCTATAAAAAACGTCTTTGTTCATTTCAAGGCATTTTTTATTTTTAATGTGGAATTTTCGGACTTTGGTTTTGAATGGGAACTCAAAAGAGTGTCGAGCGTTTTGGATGGGGAAAGGACCACCAGACGGAGGGACGAATGCAGTTAACAAATCAAAACAAGATCGACGACAAGCTCAGGACCCTGAGCTTACGCCTGTCCAGTCAGAGTTTTTTAACGGCTTATTTTTTTCTTTTGGCGGTCATTATTGTCATTGTATTCCTCATTTATACACAGCTCTATGTGGTGCAACCCATGCGGCAAGAAGCCAGGCGTATGGGAGAGTTCTACGCTTTTATGCATGGTGTGGCTACGTTGGATACAATTGAGGTCAAGGGATTTTATAAGGGTGTCATTTTTGATACTGTCCAGAATCCCAATTTTCCGGTCGTAATCACAGACGAACAGGGTGTTCCCCGATACTGGAAAGCGATAGGTATTTCCTTTGACGACCACAGTCCGGAAACTCTGGGCAAGGTGATGGACAAGGCTTACGCGCTCGACCGGGAAAATGACCCGTTGCCGTTTGAATGGCCCGGGACAGAATGGGGCCCGGATAAAAAACCTATCAACAAGGAACCGGAAATCTGGGAATTGCACTGGGGTGCGTCTGCGCTGGAGAAGCGTTTGAACTGGTTGCCCTGGGTCGCTTTTGGGGTGACAATCGTATTTACTGGAGGTGGATATCTCGGATTTCGGTATATTAAGAACAGAGAACAGCGATCTATTTGGGTGGGGATGGCTCGGGAGACAGCCCACCAGTTGGGTACGCCGCTGTCTTCGCTATACGGTTGGTTGGCGTTGTTGAGGGACGAGTTGGATGCAGGAGGTGATAGAGAGAGTAGTCAGAGGCTGAAAAATATCCTGGGAGAAATGGATCGGGATACGAGTCGATTGGATAAGATCGCTTCTCGCTTTAGTCTGATTGGTTCTACGCCCGAATTGCAATTGGATCAGGTGCGCGATGTGGTGGCTGAAACAGCGGGTTATTTGCGCGCGCGCTTGCCGGAGAATGTGCAAATTGTCGAGGAATTGGACGATGTGCCGGTTGTTCCGATCAATCGAGAGCTTTTGGGATGGGCGTTTGAAAATCTCTTCAGAAATGCCGCCGATGCGATGGAGGGGAGAGGGGGCCGCATTGATGTCTTGTCGCGTGTGGAGGAACACCGGGTGGTTATTGAAGTGCGCGATACGGGAAAAGGCATGTCTTCGCATATGTTTAAGCAAGTTTTTTTGCCGGGTACCAGTACCAAGAGACGCGGGTGGGGACTCGGCCTGGCATTTGTGAAACGCATTGTGGAAGACTATCACAGCGGAAAAGTATATATCAAAGAAAGTGCGCCAGGTCAGGGCACGACATTTGTCGTCTTGCTGCCTTTGTCTCCGGCGAATTTAGATGACTCATAATCCTTTATCAATCAACAAAAGAGGTGCCTGTGAATCAAACGCAAGAAGCCAAGCAGATTTTGTGGGCGGATGACGAGATCGATTTGTTGCGACCGCATCAAATTTTTCTCAAAGATCGGGGGTATGAAATAACGCCTGTGACCAATGGCGATGATGCTATTGCGATGATCCAGAAACGCGGATTTGATGCGGTATTGCTCGATGAAATGATGGCTGGACGAGATGGGTTGTCAACTCTGGCGGCGATTAAGGATATCAATCCGCATATTCCGGTTATTATGATTACGAAAAACGAAGAAGAACGGTTGATGGAACAGGCCATTGGACAGCGGATTGACGACTATTTGACCAAGCCAGTGAATCCGAGTCAGATTTTGCTGGCGTGCAAAAAATTGCTCGATACACGTCAAATTCAAAAAGACCGAATGGGTCTGGACTATGCGGCTGCATCCAACAGGTTGCGCGAGTCTCTCATACTGGCAGATTCATGGCGAGATTGGATCGATCTCCACGTGCGCCTGTCTGAGTGGGATTTGGAATTGGACCGCTTTTACGATCCTGGTTTGCGCACTATGCACGACGATTTGCGCCGCGCCTGCAATTTGGGGTTTGGCAAGTTTGTAGAGGACAATTACAGCCAGTGGGTGCAAGATGAAGAGGATTCACCCACGCTTTCTGTGGATATTGTATCCGAATTTGTCGCGCCCTGTGTGCAAGACGGGCAACAGGTGTTTTTTGTGGTGGTCGATTGTATGCGATTGGATCACTGGCTTGCCATTTTGCCGTTGTTGTCCGATATTTTCGACATTGAGCAACACCACTACTACTCTATTTTGCCCACTGCGACGCCGTATTCTCGCAATGCCATTTTCAGCGGTCTTTTTCCCATTGATCTCGCTGTATTGTACCCCGATGAGTGGCAGGTCGCGCGTGACGACGACATGAGTCGCAACCGACACGAACATCAGTTGCTCGATCAACAACTCGCAGAAATTGATCCAAAATTGGATTTGGATACGCGCTACGTCAAGATACTGGATATTGCAGAGGGTAACCGGCTGGCGAAGAAGGTGCATTCGTACCGGTCTTTTCCGCTTATGGCAGTGGTGGTCAATTTTCTGGATATGCTCACACACGGCCGTTCCGAATCCGAATTGTTGCAAGAAATGGCGCCCAATGAGTCTGCTTATCGGTCTTTGACGCGGTCCTGGTTCTCTCATTCTTCTCTTTTTGAGATGTTGCGCAAGCTGTCCGAGACTGACTCGACAGTGGTGTTGACGACAGATCACGGGTGTATGCTGAGTAGTCGGGCTTCTCTGGCTTATGGCAATCGGGATACTTCGACGGGGATTCGCTTCAAATACGGCAAAAATTTGCGATGCGATAACCGTCATGCGATGCATATTCGAGATCCCGAGACTTTTGGCCTGCCGAGTGTGGGACAAGGGACGAACTACATTATTTGTAGGGAAGATTACTTTTTTGTGTATCCCACCAATTTCAATGAGTACCAGGCCAAATACGCCAATAGTTTTCAACACGGGGGGATCTCCCTCGAAGAGTGTATTTTGCCGGTTGCTATTATGCGCGGGAAATGAGGCGAATAGACGAATAGGCGGAACGGGTATGGCCGCGATAGAGGTTTGTTGATCTATAAGAGAGGTGCATTCTGCATTTTAAACCATGTCAAATAAAACGATCACACAGGTATCTTCGTCACCCGATCAAACACATCGGTTTGGACGCGATCTCGCGGCCCGGCTCGAGCCGGGCGATTGCGTTGCTCTGACAGGAGATTTGGGCAGTGGCAAAACCCGTTTTGTACAGGGTGTTTGCGCGGGCTTGAATGTGACCGATTATGTGACGAGTCCAACTTTTGTAATTGTCAATGAATACGCGGGGGTTTCGCCCGATGGAAAGCCGATGCCGGTGTATCACTTTGATCTTTATCGGTTGGGCAGTCCCGACGAACTCTATGAGATTGGGTGCGATGATTTATTTTTTGGCGAGGGTGTGTGTTTGATTGAGTGGGCAGATTTGGGGGGCGATTTGATTCCCGACCATGCAATTGATGTGCATTTTTCCCATGCGGGGGAGATGGTTCGGAACCTGACGATCTCGGCCAGGACGCGGTTGTACACCGCTTCAGAGGGATGACGTGATAAAAAAAAGATATAATCGCAGACCCATTTGGATGTGCCGGTTCCTGCACGGTATGCTTGCCATGTGCATTTACGTTATGGTGTTTGCACCGGTTTGGGCACAGCAAGACTTACAGCCACGGCAATTGGTTGAAGCCCCCACGGCGGGTTTGTTGCCCAGTCGCAGTTTGGGGTTGGATCTTCGGTTTTATGGAGACGATGGCATTTTGGGTGGTGTATCGGTTGGTTTGTTCAGCCGGGGTATGGTTGGGGTGTCTTTTGGCGGTAGCGATCTTTTGGGCAACGAGGCGGTGAATTTAAATCCGCGGGTCGAATTTTCAGGCCGCCTGCGGGTGATTGAAGAGGGCTATACAATTCCGGCTCTGGCGGTGGGTTATACATCGCAGGGATACGGGATGTTCGATGATGAGTTGAAGCGCTATACCCGCAAGTCCAAGGGTGTTTATCTCGTTGCCAGCAAAAATTTCAAGTTGCCTTTGGGGCATACGGGTCTTCACGTTGGCGCGAATCGAAGTTTTGAAGACGGCGATGGTGATAGTGATTTTACGGGTTATATCGGGGTAGATGCAGGACTTGGGAAATATGTGGTGGCTGTGGCGGAATACGATTTTGGGTTGAACGATAATTCGGACAATAGTCTGGGTTCTGGAAAGGGATTTTTCAACGCCGGTATCAGATGGACGCTTTCTGGGACATTTGCTCTGGAATTTGATTTGAAGAATATTTTCCGCAATGGCATGCAAAATCCACATCCCGATCGGGAACTTCGCATTGCGTATTTTGGAAAATTTTGATTTTTTAGTGCGTTTTACCATCCTTCTCGCATCCACTCAAACATTTTGTAGTGGTTGCCATCCATTCCCATTGCGTTATAAGTTTTTTGCGCCCGTTCATTTTCCCGCTCGACATATAGTCTGAGTCCGCGCAAGTCCGCAGATTGTTCGACTGTGGTTTTTAAGTTTTCGTACATCATCCGAAAAATGCCACGCCGCCGTGCGCTGGGAATCACATAGACCGAATGGATCCACAATACTGTTCCGTTGCGCCAGTCGCTCCATTCGGGGACGGTGAGCAAGCAGCCGACGACTTTATTGTCTAACTCAGCAATCCAATACGCCCCTTTGTGAGGGTCATCAAAAACGGCGTGTACGCCTTTTTCAACTGTTGGGCGATCCAGTGCAAAATCTTCTGTTTCTTTTGCCATCCGGATTTGAAAATCTACGATATTGGATGCGTCTTTTCGTCGCCCCCGACGAATCTCTATCATAATCCCTTCTTCCATTTGCGATACAGCTCGAATGTTTCTTCATCTGGCGGATAGTATTTGCCCGGGGAGAGATTTTCCGTGTCCAGGCGTCTTCTGATCCATTCTTCGAGGTCGTCGTATTCAATCGCTTTTTGAGCCATTTCCGGCGCGACTTTGCGCGGGATGACGACTACGCCGTCGTCGTCGGCCACGATGTAGTCTCCCGGTCTGACGAGGATGCCATCGACCTGTACCCAGTCATTGGTCGAATAAGGCGTTCCCACGCGGGTGCCGAGGTTCGATGTTTTGCCATATCCCCACAGCATGACGCCGTAGTCTTTGACGGTGTGCATGTCGCGGATGCCGCCGTCGCAGATCAGACCATCTACGCCCCTCTGTTTTAAGCGAAGGAATTTGATGTCTCCGCCAATGGACATCAATTTGGTGCGCATGGATTCCATGACGATGACGTCGCCTGGACCCGCGAGTTCAAAAGCGGCGTATTCAGGGGATTCTTCGCCGCCCGGTTTCTCTTCGTCGGCATCGGGGCGCGAGGGCACAAAGCGCACGGTGACTGCTCTGGCGACCAATCGCTCCCCGGGGTTCATGGTTTGCAGATTGGGCATGTATGTGTACCGCGCGTCGTAGCCATTGCGCGCGAGCACATCGACCACAGCGGTTGTGTTCACGCGCTTGAGTGCTTCTCGCGTTGCTTTGTCCAGTACGTGATCGGGGGTGGGTTGTACTATTGCCATATATTCTCCTATTTTTGTTCTATCTACTCTCGTTTTCGACTGCCTGGATCAATGCAATGATGTATCCAAACTGGAATGCCCATGCCTGGGTCACGCGGCTTGAGACGCCTTCGGGGGCTGTGTCGTCGGGATGGCGGGGGGCGTGGTCGGGCATGAGCATGTAGGGATAGCCTGCCTGGTGTAAAGCTTTTACAATCTCGTACATGTTGACGTCGCCTTCATCTGGCCAGGTTTCGCAAAAGTCGTGCAGGCCCCCTCGGATGTTTCTGAAGTGTACGTTGAAGATTTTTTTTCTTTCTGCGAAATATTTGACGATGGGCGGGAGTTCTTCGGCTGGATTTTCCAATCCTTCGGCTGCCACGCCGCAGCAGAAATTGAATCCGTGATAGGGGCTGTCAACCAGTTCGCTGAATCGCTTCAGGCCTTCAAATACGGGATAATTCCACTTTTCCACGCCGTTTAGCACGGGTGCTGGCGGGTCGTTGAGGTGGCACGCTATTTGGATTTTGTTTTCTTCGGCAACGGGTATTACGCGTTCGAGAAAGTACGCTGCCCGTTCAAAAGCCTCTTCCCGGCTCACGCGACCGGTTTCGGTGAGGGTGTCGTTGTCGTATTCAGAGAGGACAAAGGAGCTATATGTTGTTCCGCCGCGGCCCGGTCTGCGTCCGGTGCGTTGTACAAGGCCGCCCGAGGGGGCGCGCAAGACGCAGAAGTTGTAGTTCAGACCGCGCAGTCCGGCTTTGTGCGCGTTTTCGATGTATTGACAGAACAGGTCGATGTCTTTGTCGCGTTGCGGGTCTTTTGCCATGGGGATGCTGTCCATTGGGGGGACGTGAACCATTTCGAGTTCGACCCCATAAGCGGCGGCTTCTTCTCTGTGCCGCGTGAGGGTGTCGGCATCCATGCCATCTGCAGTGGCGTCAAAATGGGTGACGCCATGGCGAGATAGAAATTCCATTTCTATTTTTGATGTGCCAAAATACTGTGTGCCTACATACATGACAGGTGTCCTTTCAGTGGATGATTTGGGATAGGGCGTCGTCGAGTTTTTGGACGGTGCGGTCGATGTTCTGGAGTTTGTCCAGGCCGAATAGGCCCAGGCGGAAGGTTTGAAAGTCTTCTGGTTCGTCGCATTGCAAGGGTACGCCAGCGGCGATTTGGAGGCCAGCGTCCAGAAATTTTTTTCCCGTTTGTATGTCGGGGTCTTCCGTGTAGCTGACCACTACTCCCGGTGCCTGAAAACCTTCTGCTGCCACGCTTTTTATGCCTTTGCTGCTCAAGAGTGCGCGAACTTTGTGGCCGAGTTCGCGTTGTTGCGCGCAAATTTTATCAAAGCCGTAATTTTCGCTTTCTTTTATTGCGTTGCGAAATACTGTGAGGGCGTCCGTGGGCATGGTCGCGTGATACGCATGGCCGCCGCCTTCATAGGCTTCCATAATTTGGAGCCATTTGTGCAGATCGCAGGCAAAACTGGAACTGGTTGTGGATTCAATTCTCGCCAGTGCAGCGGAACTGAGCATGACCAGGCCACAACACGCAGAGGCGCTCCAGCCTTTTTGTGGGGCGCTGATGAGGACATCGACACCGCAGGCTTTCATATCGACCCAGATTGTTCCCGAGGCGATACAGTCCAATATCAGGAGGCCGCCAACAGCGTGTACGGCATCTGCTACGGAACGGATGTAGTCGTCGGGGAGTATAATCCCGGATGCGGTTTCGACGTGTGGTGCAAAAACAAAGTCCGGTTTTTCTATTGCGATTGTTTCTACGACTTCTTCGATGGGCGCGGGTGCAAATGGGGCGTGTTTGTCATCGCCTGTGCGCCGCGCTTTGAGGACAGTGGATTGGGATGGGATGTCGCCCATTTCGAAAATTTGGGTCCAGCGATAGCTGAACCATCCATTGCGAATGATAAGGCATTTTTTGTCTGTGGCAAATTGTCGTGCTACGGCTTCCATGCCGAATGTGCCACTGCCGGGAACGACGATGACCGCACTGGCGTTATACGCTTTTTTGAGTGTGGCGGAGATATCTTTCATCACGCCCTGGAAGGATTGCGACATGTGGTTGAGTGCGCGGTCTGTATAGACGACAGAGTATTCCAGGAGTTTGTCGGGGTGTAAATCTGACATTATTGCCCTCACAGTGAATAGGTGGTTAGGTCTATAGTTCCACTTCGGCGATGGCTATGCCGCTTTCTCCTGCGACGGCATATAGTAAGTAGATGTGGTTATTTTCTTCAAAGATTGCCGGGTCGCGCACCTGGTTGACGTGTCCATAAGCCACGCTGCGAATAGAGGGTTCCAGAGGTGCGTCCGCGCCTTCCCAGGGATGTTCTGGGCGCAGGATTTCTATGCTTTCTGTCGCGTGCCAATTTTGCCAGTCAATCGATATGTCAATGGTGCTTAGCAATATGCTTTCGGGCATATCCCCTACCTGTGTCCAGAATATGTACAGGATATTTTCGCGCTTTAACAGAGCGGCATGGCGCATGTTTTTGTTGAATAGCAATGGGCCTTCTTCAAAGTGGGAGAATCCGTCAGCCGAGCGGTAAAATTGGCCCGGCATTGCCATGCCATAGAAATAATCTGCGTGTTGAAAGATTCTGAGATAGCTTTTGGCGAAGGTTTCTGGCCGTGCCGTGAAATTGATCCCATCGGCAGATGTGGCGACGCGGCTGATTTGATGTGCGAGTTTTTCGAGGCCGTGATAGTACATGACAATGGTTTGATCGGTGTGGTTGACGTGTACATCAGGTGACGCAATATGCGGTGTGGTGGCTTCTGTCAGGAGGTCATGGGATAATTTTTGGGGTCCTTTTTCCGCATGCCAGAGTGCTTTGATTTGCGCTATGTCTTTTTCTGATGCGGTGAGTGGCTGTGTGGGAAAGTATGAGTCGGCGAGTTGCAAGGTTCCCGGCGGATGTATTTTCCAGGGGCCGCGCAGGTCATCTGTGTATGCGAGGCGGATGTACTTGCCTTTGTGGTCGGCAAAGTAGAGGTAGTATGTCCCGAGCGGTTCGGGTACCCAGTCGGGTACGCGGATTAGCGAGGGTCCCTGGATGTTGTGTCCGATGCTGGGATGTAAATCCGGGGTGATGATGGGTGCATTGTGAAGTCGTGTGACGCGCATGTTATTTCCTTGTGATTATAGCAGTCCCGGCGTGAAGAGTACCATGTCGTCTTCATAATTTCTCAATGGCGCGATGCCGAGTTTTTTCAGTGTGTTTCGATAGATTTTTACCCCTTCTTCTGGGCTGACAAGACCGTCTGCGATATCGCGCAAGACTTCGACAAATGCCAGGGGGTTTTCGGCACCTTTGATGCGGCGGCCAAAGAGGGCGACGCGGGCGCCGTATTTTTTTGCTTCGGATATGAGTTTGAATGAATCGTAAGTGGTGCTCGTTGGTCCGCCGAGGATGCCGACGACGACTGTGGAATCGTAGTTGACGAGAGCTTCCATAGATTCTGGACCGTTGTAGGCTATTTTCAAAAATTCGGGACGCGATGCCCGGGGGATACCGGCGAGCATCCGGGCGATCTGGTCATTTACGTATGTGGGGATGTCTTCTGCGCGCAACCCGCAGTCCGCTACATTGGGATTAAAGACTTCGAGGAAGTATCGAAATCCTTTGCGTACGGCTTCTGTTCTGAAGGCTTTAAACTCTGTTAGTGAGAGCCAGTCTGTATCCAGATTGTTGTTGAATGTGACCGAGTACAGGCCGAGGTCGATGTCTGGTTTCTGGTCGGGTTGGGGCAATAGGGTGCCGTATTGCGCTTCTTCAATTGTGGGCGAAGCAAAGGGGCGGGATGGTAGAGAGGTGTATTCTGCGCCTGTTGCATCCCACAGGTCGGTTGTGTCGTTGGCGCGCACGGCAGGTGTTACAGGTGATGTGTCAAAAAGCCGTTTTTCTCTTGCCAGAACGTCCATAGTGGAAACAGAGGTCAGTAATACATCGATTTTGGCTTGTTCAGTGATATCCACAAGGTCATCGTAATAGGCTTGTATAGATGGTGTGGCATCTGTGAGTGTTGCAAGGCCTTTTGACATGTCGGGATCAGCGGCATACGCAATGATAAATGCATCGCTGTTGGGGTTGTTGCGTATGTCGGCGAGTTTTGCGTTTAATGATTTTTTCATCTGTGTCCTTTTCCTGTTTTGTGGATGAAAATCACATCGGCTCCGATGAATTCGATTTCTGATTGCCAGGTTTTTCCCAACCATTCAAATGTGGGTTTTGAAAAAAAACAGATGTGTGTTGGGTCTCTTTTGTAATGCCAGTTTTCAAATGCGGATTTGTCGATTGCGAGTTTGGTCATGATGCCGAGTATGCCGTTCGGTTTTATAAGGCGATAAAGTCTTTGTAATTCATATTGCGGGTTTTTCAGGTGTTCGACGACTTCTGTTGCGGTTACAAAGTCGTATTCGCGCTGGAAGACCTCGGGGTTATGTGCGTAAAATTTGTCGTATATATCGACGGTATGTCCGTGTGCTTGAAGCATAAGAGATAATGTTGGTCCGGGACCACATCCAAAATCCAGGCCGCGTGCGCGTTTGGACAGGCGCGCTTTCAGGGGATTGCAAATTCGCGATAAAAATGCCCTGTATTTTGGATCTGTGGGGTCATTTCTGTGCAGGTCGTAGCGTTGTTTTTCCTCTTTTTCCGATAGGTGAAAAGTTTTGGGGACAAAGATCAGGGAACAGTCTGTACAAATCAGATATTCTCTGAATGAGTCGCGGAAATAGTGGGTTGTGTTCTGGCTTTTGCAAAGCGGACAGGTATCCGCTGGAGAGTTGTTCATGATTATAGATTAAATGATGTGGCGTCTCAAAATCCCATTGTATTATTCGTGCAATCAGAATATCTTTGGCTTCGACCCTGAACAAGTTAACAATTTATCTATTTTTCACAATACACAAAACGGAGAATTTTATGACTGGTTATGATGCTATGGCGCGTGTGCTCAAGGCAGAAGGCGTTGAATTTTTGGTGGCATTTCCCCATCAACACCTCATTGAGTCCGCGGCTAAGGTGGGAATTACCCCTATTATTTGTCGTCAGGAGCGCGCGGGTGTCAATATGGCCGATGGTTTTAGTCGCGTATCTAACGGAAAAAAGTTTGGCGTTTTTACGATGCAGCAAGGTCCCGGCGCGGAAAATGCGTTTGGGGGCGTGGCGCAGGCGTTTGCAGATTCGGTGCCGGTGTTGCACTTGCCCGGCGGGGAATCGCTGTTGCGCCAGGGTATTCATCCCACTTTTGAAGCGGTGCGGAATTACCGTCATATTACGAAGTGGGCGGCTCAAATATACGCGGTGGAGGATATTCCGGTTATGCTGCGTCGCGCGGTTGTGCAGATGAAGAGCGGGCGTTTGGGTCCTGTGTTGTTGGAGATGCCGAGGGAGGCTATGGCTGCCGAATATCCAGGTGAGGATGTGGCTTATACGCCGGTTCAGCCCCGGTGCTCTGCCGCTGCGTCTGAGGATGTGCGGGATATGATTACAGATCTTCTCAGAGCTTCTCGTCCGGTTATTATTGCGGGTCAGGGGGTGTTGTATGCAGAGGCGACGGAGGAATTGATTGAGTTTGCCGAGTTGGCGAGTGTTCCCGTGATGGCGACGCTTGCGGGGAAGAGTGTTTTTCCAGAGACGCATCCACTGTCGCTGGGTACTGGCGGACATACCTATACGTTGATGGTTAAGCGGTTTTTGGAGACGATGGATTTTGGACTGGGTATTGGTACGAGTTTTACGCGCAATACATTTACCACGCCTATGCCAGAGGGGGTTCCTCTGGGGCAGGTGACGAATTGTGCCGAGGATATAGGTAAGGATTTCGAGGTTGCAGTGGGTGCGCTGGGGGATGCGAAGCTGGTGTTGCGGCAGATGATTGAAGAGGTCAAGCGACAGGTTGGCGAGGGTGGGCGCGAGAACGATGCCGAGGATCGGGTTGCCGCTGTGACCCGAGAGTTTGTCGATTTGTGGGAGCCGCATTTTACGTCCGATGAAATTCCGATCAGTCCGTATCGGGTGATTCGAGAGCTGGAAAATGCGGTCGATGTGGGCAATACGATTATTACCCACGATTCGGGTTATCCGCGCGATCAACTCGTTCCGACGTGGAAACCCGTGACGCCGCGCGGGTACCTGGGGTGGGGCAAATCAACGCAGTTGGGCTATGGTCTGGGGCTGGCGTTGGGCGCGAAGTTGGCGGCGCCTGAAAAACAGGTGATCAATTTGATGGGCGATGCCGCGTTTGGGATGGCGGGGCTGGATCTGGAGACGGGTGTTCGGGCAGAGATTCCGATTTTTACAGTGGTGCTCAATAATGGCGTGATGACGAAGTACGATTCGCATATGCCGTATGCGTCAGATCGCTTTGGGAGCAATGAGATGAGCGGGAATTACGCCCAGGTGAGCGCGGGTTTGGGCACACATGCCGAGCGCGTGGATACGCCCGACGAACTCGCACCCGCGATTCACCGCGCACTCGCCGCGAACAGAGAGGGCAAAACCGCTGTCCTGGAGGTTATGACCAAGGCAGAGCCGAATGTCCCGACGTGATGTAGTGTGAGTATTTTAGGATAGGTAAGTAGTCATTCAGGAGTTTTTTGGGTATATTCATAGGGCGGATAGTGGCAGCAAAGAAATGGTCTGCCGTGCCCTCGCCCCTGTCCTGTCATCGCGGCATGGTTTTAGCCGCCACGCGCAGCACAACGCCAGTAATCCAGAAGGTTTTTCGCTATTTTGTCAAATAAAAGGAGGTGGTTCGGCATGAACAGTGTTTTCATTTATTGGGACAATTCCAATATTTTCCATGAGGCACAACGGTTGGCGAAGGAACGGCGCGAGGGTCCCAATGCCCGTTATCGCGTGCGTATTAACGTTGACAATATACTGCGCTTGGCGCATGCCGACCGTCCTTTGAAGAAGGCATTTGCCGCTGGCTCTGTGCCGCCGGAGATGCGCCAGTTGTGGAATCGGATGGAGAGCAAGGGGGTGGAGGTGCATCTATTTGACCGCGGTGACTCTGCGCGTGGTGAACAGGAAATGCCCGACCGGGTGTTGCAGTTGCGGATGCTGGAAGATGCGCTGGATTACAACGGCAATCCGGGTATTGTGGTGTTGTTGACGGGCGATGGCGCAGGTTATCTGGAAGGCGCGGGTTTTCACAGTACTCTGGAGCGCATGCACAAGCGCGGTTGGCGGGTGGAAATTCTTTCCTGGGCGCATTCTTGTAACCAGCGGATGCGAAGGTGGGCACGAAAAAACGGCGTGTTTGTCGCGTTGGACGATTTCTACGAGGCCATTACATTCATGGAACCGTCCAGGCCAGGGGCTGAGCTTGCGCTCCCACGCGATTCCGCAGAACTGGACCTGTCGAAAAGGCCAATGGCTTGATTGGGAAAGCAAATTAAGCAAGTCACAGAGATAGCTATGTCAAACAGAAGAAGATGGACACGAGAGGAGTTGCTTGTAGCATTTGGACTGGTTGTGGGATCAGTAGATGAATTCTTGGCCGATTTTCCACACCCCCTTCTCTCGAAAAGCGGGTATGGTCTGGCGGCGGGCGGCGTTGGTGACAGTGGGGGCTGATAGCCCATTTTGCCTGATATAATCCGATAGCTTGATAATTGCCTCTCCCCTCAAATAGCTCAGCCGCTTGTGCAGTGATTCTGTGAGAGCCAGTGATAGAATCCCTTCCATCGTTCTGGTCATTCTGCTATCTTCGTAGTCTCTAAATGCTCGATAGTACATCTCCTTCTCTGAGTTGCGGATGATGAGACGCGGCAGACCGAGTTGCAGGAGTTGAAAATTGATAATGACCCGCCCCATGCGGCCATTGCCATCGCAAAAGGGATGGATGGTCTCGAAATCCAGATGAAATCGGGCGATTTTATCCAGGAAGTAGGCGTCGAGGTCACTGGAATACTCGACGAGGATATTATCCATCATGCGCTCTACATGCTCAGGTGCTGGCGCAATATGAGTGCCTACCCGCACGTATTCTCCCTGCTGGCGAAATCGGCCTGCAATGTCATCGTTAATGCCGCCGATAAGCATCTGATGCAGAAGTAGCATCAGGTCTTTGTCCAGTTCGCTGTCTTTGGCTCTGTTGCGCTTATATTCTGTGACTCGAGCCAGGTTTTTCGCCTCAAAGACTTCCCGCACAGATACATTCCGAGATATCATCTGCTCCAACAGGATTTTTTCTGTTTCATTGAGGGTGAGAGTGGAGTTTTCAATTGCGTTCGAGTTGTACACACTCTCGGGCATCTCTACTTCGTCAATCATCGACAGTAGTGATTCTTTACCCTGACGCAAGATATCGTACTCTCGTTTCAGAGCCTGGATGCGGTTTTTTATCGGTTGTGTGCTTGCCATGTCATTAGAATACCCGATTCACGATAAATTGTCAAATATTAGTGAATAAATGGGTAAAATGGGTTCTATTCATGGTAAATTATCAAAATTTAGTGAATAGATGGATAAAATGGATGATATTCATGGTAAATTGTCAAATATTAGTGAATGAATAGGTCAAAATGGGTGCTCTTGATAAATTCCACAATAAGGCTATGGAAGTGGCGTTTTTCGCTGACCAAGAACGACGGCGGGGTAATGAGAAACAGGCAGCGGAGTTGTTTGAGCAGGCACTGGACCTGGAGCTTAAGGCCCTTGATGAGATAACAGAGCCTGTTGAACCGAGGTACTCAGTATTGCATCGCAGTGCTGGTTGGCTGGCTTTGGACTGCAATAAACCACGCTTAGCAGAGCAACTGGCGTGTAAAGCTCTCGCCGGTGACCCTCATCCAAAAATCGCTGAGGAACTGCGCGATCTGTTGGCGAAAACCTACGCACGGATGCACGGCAAACCTAAGGGTGCTGCTGTGACCGAAACCGCTGATGACTAACTGCCCTTACAAGCGAGTTACTCGAGCGCGTGTCCAGATTTCTATAGAGATGACGAAAAATGCCGATGAAGAATCCACCCTATCCGGGGCTGTCAGTACGCTACGATTGCCTGGAGCCACTTGGGCTGAGTGTGGCTGAAGCCGCGCAAAAACTTGGCGTTGACTACAAGGAACTATCGAATATCGTGAATGGCCGGGCTGGCATCTCGCCTGAGATGGCGATTCGCCTGGACAAAGCCTTTGGCGGAAGCGCAATCACATGGTATCGAGTACAGGCGGCCTACGACTTGGCACAGGCCATGCAGAAGGCCGATGAGATTAAAGTTGAGCGCGTCGTAATTACTGCACCATCCGACTGATTTATATCTGTCCACTCTACCCGTATCTGCCCTTCTATCCGATCTTTTATCAAACAATTGCTACTTGAGTCCATGATTTTCATCTTGATACTCATATCGGAGTTCATTGGACTTTGACTTGGTAATTTCTTTTGTTGACTTCTCCGCGTTTTCCTGTCATTTTATTTTTGGCTTACAGGCAGAACTGTATCGCGTATCGCGATAAAAGATAAAATGTTAGGATGTGTTGTTGCTTCGTCCAATTCTTTAATGCGGCATTTTCGTTGTTGTTGTGTTTGTGTGTGTGTTTCGCATAGGAGTGCCTGTAAGCCGTTTTCTTGCGACTTGCCCATGACCTATTTAAAAAAGATTCGAGAGGCTCAAACACTTAAAGACATCGCACATATCCTTGGTGTACAACCCAAAACAGTTTCATATCTGCTGTATATCCTGCCAGATGCCGAAAAATACCGCCCCTTCGAAATCCCAAAGCGCAATGGAGGTAAGCGGCTAATTAATGCACCTGAACCTCGATTGAAAATGGTACAGAGAAGATTAGCGAACGTACTCTACGAGTGCATCGCCGAAGCGGAGAAATGCGCCCCGCCTCGCCGCCCACTTGCTCACGGTTTTGCACGTCCTCGCGTAATCGGTACCGATGCTTCTAAAAATAAAAAACGTCGCTATGCGCTGGGCATCTTCTCCAATGCTGCCATACATAAAAACCGCCGCTATGTCCTGAACTTAGACCTCGAAGATTTTTTTCCTTCTCTCAATTTCGGACGTGTTCGAGGCTTCTTTATAAAGGATAAGCGTTTTGAGTTAAATGAGAAAGTCGCGACGGTTATCGCACAAATTGCATGTCATAGGAACGAGTTACCGCAGGGCAGTCCGTGCTCTCCAATTATCTCAAATTTGCTTGGACATCTACTTGATGTGCGCCTCTTTCGATTAGCAAGGAAATACAAATGCACCTATTCACGCTATGCCGATGACATCACTTTTTCTACGAATCGCAAAGATTTTCCCGCTGCTTTAGCAAAACCAATTCCGGAAAAAGTTTCGTATTGGCAACTTGGTTCACCTTTAGTGAAACAGATACAACGTGCTGGTTTTAAAGTAAATAATGACAAGACACGGATGCAGTGGCGTGGATCACGACAGATGGCGACCGGTCTAATAGTCAACAAAAAAGTCAACATCAGATCCGAATACTATCGGACCGCACGCGCGATTTGCAATAGGCTATTCTCGACTGGGGAGTATTACATATCCGATCCCGAAAAATCCTTGGACGGTTTAAACAAAATTGAGGGCATTCTTAGCCACATACATTACATAAAAGATCGAGCTGATTTGAGAGAAAAAGAGGAAAAAAAGAAAGATCCGCTCGCGATACGGAAATTGTATAGAAGGTTTCTTTTCTATAAGCATTTTGTGGCGTTAGAAAAACCATTGATCGTGACAGAAGGAAAAACCGATCCTATCTATTTACGTGCGGCAATTTCGAAATTACCAAAATACCATCCACAACTGGGGGAATTTGTCAACGGCAAGTTTTCAAGTGCCATCCGTTTTTTGAAATATTCAGACACCATTGACAAAATACTTAGGCTTAGTGGTGGCACTGGTAATCTCAAGGATTTTATCTTGAAGAACTACAAAAAGGATATTAACTCGTTCAAATTCCAACCGCTTGCATATCCAGTGATTATTCTGATTGACAACGATCAAGGAGCAAGAGACATTTTTAACATGGTAACAAAAAGGTTCGAGATTAAAATTTCACCTGAAACCACTCAATCATTCTATCATCTTCACAAGAATCTTTATATCGTAAAGACGCCAGAGAACGGCAAGAATTCAATATCCTGTATAGAAGATTTGTTTGACCCAGAGTTGCGTGAAACACCTATAGATGGAAAAACATTTGACTTCTCAAAAAAAAATAAAGCAGACGATAAGCACGGAAAGACTGTTTTTGCTACAAAAGTAATCAGACCACAGGCTGACCAGATTGATTTTTCGAGATTCGAAAAATTGTTAGATCGCATTATAGTGGTCTTGGATGATTATTATGTGAGGCAAAAATCGTCTTCTGTAGATTCTTAGCCATTTTTCCCTCCTTTCCCGAAAATGTTTCGGTTTTAAAATTAGTCTGTTCTTTTGCTTCATCCTCTCACCATATCCTCCTACTGCATTCTGTATATACTTCTCAAATCGCTCAATCAACTCGCGGTTGGCGGAAAGAGCATCTATTGATGCAATGACAAGCTGACGCACCGCCAATCAGGAAAACAGGTCTTACGACCTTGACAAATTGCCAATCTC
>JAGWBW010000409.1:716-2112 GCA_021295695.1 Candidatus Latescibacterota bacterium | reverse complement strand
GAGAAATTAGCTACTCCTTCTGGTAAACTCGAGGTAATGCCTTTGGGTATTGCGTTTGACAAAGTCCATTTTGCGTACAATCCTGGCGATCCGGTTTTGCGGAATATTTCTTTTTCTCTCGATTCGGGCAAAACCCTCGGTCTGTTGGGGCGCACGGGCAGTGGCAAGACTACCATTACCCGCTTGCTCTTTCGCTTTTACGATATTCAGCGCGGACAAATTCGCATTGGCGATCAAAATATACGGGATATTTTTCTTGACGATTTGCGGCAGCACGTTGGTCTCGTTACGCAGGATGTGCAACTTTTTAATGCCAGCGTACGCGACAATCTCACCCTTTTTCGGCCCGATGTTCCGGATAAAAAAATCGTCGCCATACTCGACGACCTTGGCCTCGGTGCATGGCATGCGTCTCTCTCCGAGGGGTTGGAGACTGAACTCTCCGCAAGTAGCCTCTCGGCCGGTGAAGCCCAATTGCTCGCCTTTGCCCGCGTTTTCCTCAAGGACCCCAGCCTGGTCATTTTGGACGAGCCCTCATCGCGGCTCGATCCCGCAACCGAGCAGAATATCAATCGCACGGGTATCATTATTGCGCATCGCCTTGAAACCGTAGAGCGCGTGGATAATATTCTCATTCTCGACGACGGGCAGGTGGGGGAATTTGGCCTTCGCACAGATCTCGTTGCAGATCCGAATTCGCAATTTTCACGCCTGCTCAATACCGGTTTGGAGGAACTGATCGCATGACGATGGGCCAAACGACATGGCGACTGCTCAAGTACCGTCCCGGCCTCTTTTTAGCCACAATATTTTTTCGCGGTATTGACGATGTCGCGCCCTTTCTCGCGGGCGTTATTATGAAGGGCTTTTTTGACGCGCTCACCGGTCAGGCCGAGGCGGGGTTCACCGCCTGGTCGCTTGTCGCGCTTTTTGTCGCTGTTGAGCTTGGCAACCGCATTGCCCTTTTTGGCTCGGCTTTTGCATGGCCGCGCTGGTGGTATGCTATTGAAACGCTTTTGCGGAAAAATCTTATAACTGCTATTCTCGAGGTTCGAGACCCGGGGCGAATTTCCACTGCTTCCGGCGAGGTGACCAACCGATTTCGAGACGATGTATTGGGCATTATTCAATATCTCAATCGCTATATCCACATGTGGGGCAATCTCGTATTTGCGGCACTCGCCATTTCTTATATGTCGAAAATCGATCCCTATATTACTTTTATCACGATTATCCCGGCGATATGCGTGGTTATTGTTGTCGATTTTGCTCGCAATTATATTCACAAATATCGCACCGCGCAGCGCATAGCAACAGAGCGATCCACCAATTTTATCAATGAGATGTTTCAATCTATTCTCGCTGTCAAAGTTTCCACCACGCAAGCCCATGTGAT
>JAGWBW010000409.1:0-594 GCA_021295695.1 Candidatus Latescibacterota bacterium | reverse complement strand
TTCACGGTTGGCGATATGGCACTTTTTGCCACCTATGTCGGTCAGGTTGCCCGAAGCGGTTCTTTACTTGGGACTATTCTCACCAACCACAAACGCGCCGAAGTTTCCTATTTTCGAATGGCATATACTATTGAAGATATTCCCCGCGAACGCATCTCTCAACACACAGATGTTTATCTCAATAGAGAGCCCGACGAACTGCGTTTGCCACCCCGTGAGGAATCGGACAGGTTGAAAACACTCACTATTTGCAATATGACATATACCTATCCCAAATCTGAAAACGGCATTTACAATATTGATCTCGTCATTCCCGCTGGATCGTTTACGGTTATTACGGGACAAATCGGCTCTGGAAAAACCACGCTTATCCGCGCGCTTATCGGTGTTCTTCCGCTTGCGAGTGGGGATATTTACTGGAATGGTGAGAAGGTCGCGGATCCCAAAACTTTTTTTACGCCTCCGCGCTGTGCTTATACGCCGCAAGTTCCGCGTCTTTTCAGCGAGTCTCTGCGCGATAATATTCTTTTGGGATTGCCCGATGATCCACGAGCACTCGAACACGCGCTTTACAATGGCGTCATGGAGGCCGAT
>JAGWBW010000408.1:1642-2153 GCA_021295695.1 Candidatus Latescibacterota bacterium | reverse complement strand
TTTACAGACATCCATTCTATGTACTTAAGATTAAAGTTTCCCAGGGAAAAGTTTGATCTCGCAGTTGAGATAGACCGCGGCAGATTTTACAATACCTCGATCAATGAAAAAGTCGTCGAACACGAAAAAAAAATCATACTGATTGAAAGAAGTCGCAGAGTGGCAAGCACACCTCGAAGATTTTCGAATTATTTTTTTGGTTTAATCTATGGAAAGAAAAATTTTGATGGCCTTGGTACCGAAGCTTTTATTAAACAACTCACATCCGATGATTTGAAAGATTACTATGAAAATTTCTTGCGCCGTCAAAAGAGACTGATCGTTGTGATTGGCGATGTGGATGTTGATCATGTGCTGACCAAACTGGACGAAGCGTATGGCAATGAACAGATATCAAGCGGGCTACCGGTCAAAACGTATTCTTCACAAATACCCAACCGCGAAGTACTCGGCAGGAAGTTAAAGCGCACTTCAAAAGGTCTCAGTGTCACCCGATTCAGGAAAGGCTGGT
>JAGWBW010000408.1:0-1452 GCA_021295695.1 Candidatus Latescibacterota bacterium | reverse complement strand
AAATCAATCTCCGAAGAAGACCTCAATTCAGCCCGAAATCGACTACTGAGAAGCAGGTATTCCGAATTTTATGACCATTCACGCCTGGCTTTTTCATTCGGACAGGCATTCGTCCATGCCAATGATCCTCTTCTATATCCCAAATTATTCAAAAATATTAAATCCATTCACAGAGAAGACATCCCGCGCATCATTGATCAATACTTGACGGATGACAATTCGATAACCCTTTCCTTAACATTACCTACGCAAGAAATCTCAACGCCGCGAACACCCTTACATTATGGAATTGTGATATTGACACTCGCAGGTTTTCTAACGCTGTTGGTATGGGGTGGCAAAAAACTACACAGAAAGTTCTCTCGGAAGGCCAATGAATCATGTTCTTGAAAGTGATACGTAATTTTGCCTTGTGTTACATGGTTGGCGTTGTTTTCACGTTTCCCGTCTGCCTGTTTGCTACGGAAAGCGCGCCACAAGGGACCATAAAAGATACAGATATTCCCAATCACCATATTTTTTATCGCCAGGACAAACGCGCACCATTGACCAATATTGAGATTGTCTTCTTCGGTGCAGGAAGAACTCAGGAATCGCCTTCTAAAAATGGACTGGCGGAAACAGCTTGGGTATCAGGATCAATGGGTATCCTTAGGGACTAAGTTAGATATTTCCATCGACACAATATCTCTGAAAATATCTATTTCTTCCCTGTCTGAGAACTGTGGCAAGTCCATAGAAATAGTCCGCGATCTCATACACAACCTCGAGTTTTCTGAGTCTGACCTGCAAGAGACAAAAAAGCAACAAGCTGATTATTACCAGCGTTACCTCCAAACAAATACGTATTCACTTATGAAAAGTTTTGCGCTTGCAAAAACAAAAGGGATAAAAAAATATAAATCCTTAAAAACGCTCAAGAATCTCTCACTTGAGGACCTCAAACAATATTATACGCAGCTTCTGAAAACAGATGTGGTATTTTTTAAAGTGACCTCAGATCGAGATTCTATTGAGACTGCGAAGTGGCTTCGTCCAATTACAGAAGAACGGGAGACAGGTGGTTTTGTGTATTCATTGAAATACCCAACAACGGATTATAGCGTTGGACCTTCGGCTTTTGTCTTTAACCGTTCACGCGTAAAGAACATTGCGTGTTATTGGTTAATCCCTTGTGGCAGAATAGGTGAAGAGTATTACATTCCGGCAATGATATCCAAGACACTTATGCAAAATATTAATTTAGGGTTGCTCTATACATATTTTCGAGAAGAGCTGGGATTGGTCTATGATATTCATTGTAATCCCAGATCATCGGAAAATATCAGGGTTACACAAATTTTTGCTGCCCCTCTGCTGCATAACAGCGAGGAATTGATCGTAAAAATGTCCGATTTTATCCTGCAGCTATCCGATAATCCTCGCTTTTGGGAAACGTTAAAAGAACGACGT
>JAGWBW010000159.1:1109-10113 GCA_021295695.1 Candidatus Latescibacterota bacterium | reverse complement strand
GTGCAACAAACGCATTGCAAATTGAGCAAATCGACTTGATGCCTACATTACTCCAGAGTAGCGGAATCTCGATCCCACCAGGTGTTCAGGGCAGAAGTGTGATAGATATGATGTCAGGTATGGCCCCAGAGAGAGATTGCACCTATGCGGAAGTTGGCAGCCGTCAGCCATTGCCAGAGGGAGGACCAGAAGCAGAACTGGACGCGCTGAAAGCCTGCATAAGTCGGACGGAGCCCGTACCTGAATTGCCGCTGGTTGAGTCGGGAACGTTCTTCCTTTCTCGGGGTCTGGAAATACGCACATTATGTGAATGATCGTTCTGAACTTTACGACTTGCAGAACGACCCGGGCGAACTGGTGAATTTGGCAGGAAACCTGGATTATCGAGATCGGGAAGAAGCAATGCGCAGCAGGCTGCTGGAACGAACAATTGAAGCTGGCGATCCTCGTTGACATCTTGAACGTAACTTCAATTACCTGAAAGCCCTGGCACCGTAGGGGCGTAAAGACTTACCGCCTGCTTTGTGTTTTATCCTTGTAAATCGGGAGGCAGTCTCCCAAATTACAACCGTGAACATTAACAGAAAAATTCAGACAAAGGTCTCTGGATGCGCGGGGTACTTCCCTGTCACGGCAATAAAGCACTGGATTCGTGAATCGATATTAAGGAGATCAACCTATGCAACCAGTCCATCCAACAAAGGAGAACCGCAATGGCTGAATTGAAAAGACCCAATATCGTATTTGTCTTCGCCGACGATTGGGGGTGGGGTGATTTGAGTTGCTACGGCCACCAGTTTGTAAAAACGCCAAATCTGGATCGGCTCGCTTCACAGGGCATTCTCTTCTCACAATTCTATGTATGCTCGGGTGTGTGCTCACCCAGCCGGGCAGCGGTCATGACGGGTCGATTTCCTGCCCACTGGGGCATACATGGCCATTTTGCCGGTCACGAGCAGAACGCCCAACGCGGCATGCCAGACTGGTTGGATCCCGATGCAACGACCATCACGGGTCTCCTGCAACAAAGTGGCTATGCTGTTGGACACTTTGGCAAGTGGCACCTGGGAAGGGGCGAAGAAGCACCCAATACCACGGCTTATGGGATTGACGAATCCAAAACATTCAATGCGGTCGGACCCGCCATTGAGATTCCCGAAGGCAGATCTCAATCTACAGAGGTAATTATAGATGAAACCGTATCCTTCATCGAAAAACATCAGGATGAGCCTTTCTTTGTTCAAGCGTGGTTGCTTGACACCCACGCCACTCTGGATCCTACAGAGGAGCAGATGGAACCCTATATGAATTTTACTGCTCAAGGCCTGGAAGACAAACACAAAGGTGCACTACGCATCTACTATTCTGTCGTTACCAACGCGGATTACCACATAGGACGGCTCATGGACCGGCTGGATCAACTGGGCCTTTCCGACAACACGATTGTCATCTTCTCGGCTGACAACGGCCCTGAGGATATCCACGTTCGAAATGCATCACACAGTGGCGTCGGTTCTTCTGGTCCCTTTCGAGGTCGAAAAAGAAGCCTCTACGAAGGCGGTGTGCGAACCCCTTTTATTCTTCGGTGGCCAGGCAGTGGCGGACCAAAAGGCAAAGTTGACAACACGACGCCCTTATGTGCCATAGACCTGTTGCCTACTTTTTGTTCCATCGCTGGCATAGACATTCCCGACAACATTGGTCTGCAGGGCGAGGATATGACAGCCGCCTTTCGAGGTAACTCGGCAGATCGCACGACGCCGTTGATGTGGGAGTGGCGATTTCGGGTTCACGGCCATTGCCTTCACAAAAGCCCGATCCTTTCAATCCGCGAGGGTGACTGGAAGCTGCTTCTCAACCCGGACAGAAGTCGTGTCGAACTTTACAACATTCCTGCAGATCCGATGGAACTCGTCAATCACGCCAAATTTGAAGAGACCCTGGTCAAGCAGATGTCAGAGCAAGTCATGAATTGGCAAGCCACACTGCCGGAAGGCCCCATCGATGATGAGGCTGGATCCAACGCTTACCCGTGGCCCGGGACGATTTTCCAATCCTGATTTCTGCCAAAAAGGAGAGCTCTGTGGAGAAACGAATTCTTGGACGCACGGGATTTGAAGTCGCTGTTCTCGGTATGGGAGGGGTTGGAGCAAAGCCAGAGACTGTGCGGCGCGCGCTGGAACTGGGCGTAAACTATGTTGACACGGCTCCCGGCTACGGAAATAGTGAGGAAAATATAGGGATCGGTCTGGAGGAGGCGAGTCAATCGTATTACATAGCCACTAAGCTCGGAGGAAGGCCCAAACCATTTGACGCACAGGATAAAGATATGCTACGTCGGTCAGTTGATGAGAGCCTCCGGCTGCTTAAGCGCGACAGTATTGATATTCTGCAAATCCATGAACCTGACCATCCCTCAATATTCGATTGGTGGACTGATTATGACAATTTCCATGGACCTGTGTGTGAAGTCCTGGAGGAACTTAAAGAGGAAAAAATAATCAAATTCACAGGGCTGGCTGGCACCAGTTCCTATGAACTTACACACATCATGGCCACAGGTAACTACGATGTGGTTCTGGCAGCGGGTAATTACAATCTGGTCCGGCAGGAATTCGCTATTTCTGGATTGCCTGAAGCTAAGAAACAGAATATGGGAATTGTCATAGGTGCAGCCTTTTTCAAGGGTCTTCTGGCCCGTCGCAACATCCCGGAACTGGAAAATGGCGCACGATGGCTGAGTCCGCCACGTCTGGAGCAGTTCAAAAAACTCTACGCTTTTGTGGATGAAATCGGATTACCACTTGCAGAAGTCGCTCTGCGCTGGGTAATTTCCAATCCCAACGTCTCCACCGTTCTCATGGGGACAGGATCTATAGAGGAAGTCGAACAAAATGTGGCTGCTGCTGAAAAAGGACCTCTTCCAGCAGAGATACTCTCCAGGCTCAAGGAAATCGCCGATATGATACCGTTCCGTCCGCATCTTGAACCGCACCAATTCCCTATCGGCCAACCTTACAAGGGACCCAAATATAAGTAGTAATTAACCCAACGTTGTGACCTGGTGGTGATCGGGGCGCATTAGAGGTGCTGCCAGCCTACCAACTCTTTCATGACACAATTATGGGTAGGAGCCAACTCCTGCTGGCGATCAAGAATTGATTTCAATCAGACACGGAGGAATATCATGCAGTACAGAACACTTGGCTGTCTCCATGGGATGCTGGGGCATCGGCGGACAGTGGGGCCCGGTTGAAGAAAAGCAGGCCCTCGACACCATCAACGCGGCCCTCGACGCGGGCGTTAATCTGTTTGACACCGCGGATGGCTACGGTTGTGGTCAGAGTGAAATCTACACAGGCAAAGCGCTCAAAAGTAAGCGCTCTGAGGTCTATATCGCGACAAAGGCTGGCAACTGGGGGCGGCGTCAGGGAGATCCTCTCGGGTACAAGACGATCTACAGCATCATAAACTGCTGTCACGCAAGCCTTTACCGTCTCGATACAGGCTATATCGACCTGTATCAGTGTCACATCGGAACCCCGGAACATCCCGAGATCTTTGTCGAAGCCTTTGAGTTGCTCAAGAAAGAGGGAAAGATCCGCCACTACGCGATATCTACCAATGACCTGGACTCGCTCAAAGCGCTCAACTCAGAGGGCGCCTGTGCATCGTGTCAGATCAACTACTCGCTCCTTAGCCGGAGGCCTGAGAATGACATCCTCCCCTACTGCCAGGACAACAATATCGGGGTATTACTGCGAGGACCAATCGCCCAGGGTCTTTTGGCGGATAAATTCACGGCAGATACAAGGTTTGAAGACTCGGTTCGAGATCAATGGAATATAGGAGAAAGCCAACGCGACGCTTTCCTCACCAAACTCAACAAGGTCGCAGCGATTCGCGAGTTAGTACCCGCAGGCATGAACATGGTTGATCTCGCGCTCAAGTTCACCCTCGCCAATCCTGCCGTCACCTGCCCTATTCCCGGAATGAAGACACCCGAGCAGGCAAAACAGAATGCGGCTGCTGCCGACGGCGAGCTCAATCAAGCTACTCTGAAAAAAATAGACGCGATCTGTCCGCCCGGAAAATCAGCATAAGATACCCACCAAAACGGGTCGAGTTCAGAGGAATAGGGAAAATGAAATCGCCTAAAATAAAGAAGATTGAAATAAAAAGGATTCAGTGGCAAATTAAAGATTGTGGACCTGGGACATATTCTTCCTGGATGACCTATAACCCTGGCGTGAATCTCTCAATGGGTAAACACATGACCAGTATTTATACTGATCGTGGAGTCGTCGGATCCTATCCGATTAGCCATGATATTTCTCGCATTGCTCACGACTTATTGGGACGGAATCCACTTGCAAGGGAAGAAATATGGCAAGATTTCAATAAGTTTCATCTGGGTGGGTTGCACGCATCTGTAGATATCATATTATGGGATATCCTTGGAAAAATGACGGACCTCTCCGTATCTGAGTTATTGGGAGGATATAGAAAAAAATTGCCCGCTTATGCCAGTACGATGAACGGAGGAGAAGAAGGATTAAAAGGGGGCTTATCCACGCCAGAATCGTACGCTGATTTTGCTGAACAATGCTTAGAAATAGGTTATCAAGGGTTTAAGATCCATCCATTCCCCAGACCTGATATTCAAGACCATATAAACTTGATACACGCTGTGGCCGATAGAGTCGGAGGAAAGATGGATTTAATGCTGGATGCATTTAACTATTATTCAACATTTGCGGATGCTTTAAAAGTTGGAAGAGCCTGCGATGAAGCCGGTTTTTATTGGATAGAGGATCCTTATTTCGTTGGGGACGGCACGACTGAGAACGGACACCAGAGACTAAAAGAGTTTCTCGATACACCACTTCTTCAAGGGGAAAAAGTCACAGGAATCTCTGGAAAAATGAATATGCTGTTGTCCGGATCGACAGATTTTATCAGGGGCAATGTAAATGGAGATGGAATCACCGGAACGAAGAAACTGGCGTCAGCGGCTGAAACGGTAGGCGCAGATATTGAAATTCACGGCGTTGGTCCAGCGCAAAGACATGTGATGTCTGCCATAGGCAATTCGAATTATTATGAAATGGTTTGGGTCCATCCCGATACAGAATGTTTGCAACTGACTTCTGACATTTTTCTCGAAGGATATGAGGATGGTCTTGAAGCGGTGGATGCAGATGGTAATGTAGATGTACCAGATGGACCCGGGATGGGCGTAGAGTGGAATTGGGATGCAATAAATAAAATGACTGTAGGAACAAAGATTATCGACTAAAAAGCTCAAACAGCGCATCAGGGGTAATGAAGGTTATGGACAACATGAATGCACAGTCTCGGAGGCATTTTCTTAAGCATTTGGGGGCTACTGACCTCAAAAATTAAGCAAAGAAGGTTTTTATGAATACAACTCCAACCGTCTGCATTGCCGGTGTTAACGACGAACCCAGTCCATCGTGGGATCTGGATGAAGGTTTGGATGTGCTCGATGAACTTGGCATCAAATTTATTGAACTGCGTGCGGCCTATGGTGAAATGGTCGATCAGATGAATGACGACACATTCATCCGTGTCGCAGACCGTGTCAAAGAACGGGGTTTTACCGTCACCACTTATCTCGGTCAGGTGGGTCGCACAGTACCAGACGAAGCCAATCGCGCACAGGACATATCGCACATCACCCGCGCCGTTCAACGTGCCGACTACGTTGGCACAACCCAACTGCGCACGATGGGATATAAAAAAGGCGACGCGGGAACCGACTGGTTTGCAATCGCCATTGAAATGTACACTGCAATGACCGAAATAGCTGCCGAGGAAAATAAAACCCTTATACTCGAAAATCCACCCAACAAAACGTCAGCCGTCTGCACCGCCTCCGAATGCTTAAAAGCACTCCAAGCTGTTAATTCTCCGAATTTCCGACTCAACTTTGACCCCGGCAACTTTGGTGCTCATGGCGAAGTTGGAATCGACATTTTTGAAAAACTGAAAGATTACATCACCAATGTCCACGTCAAAGACATCCGAGAACCCGGCGACACCAGCACCTACTGCATTGCCGGCGACGGCAAATGCGGATATCCTGAAATCTTCAAACGCCTTTGCCAAATGAACTACTCAGGCTGTATCACCGTAGAGCCACACTTGCTTCATTCTCAGAAATTCCACGTCTCCGGCCGAGAGAACTACATGAAAGCTGCCAACCGAATCATACAGCTCCTCGAAGAAGCCGGTTTTGCTGTGCAGAGAAGTTAATCACCTCACCAGCTTGACAAAGTCTCCCGGCTGGAGCGCAAGCCCGGGCGATAGGTGCAGAGCATCGCCCATCAAATCCGGATCCGCCTCTGTGTAGGGATAGGCGATGATTGCGCCATCTTCGTGCTCGACCAGGAAGGAGACCGTCTCTCCGTCGCTCTGATCGGAAAGCTGCCAGCCCAACAACTGGTTGGCAAATGTCTCGAACGGATGTCTCTCCTCGGGAACCTGAACATCGACGTAGAGCAGAGCGACGAGTGGGCTATCTTCCTGCTGCACATCCTCTCCCCCATGGAGTCTGACTCGCAGGCGCAGTTCACCATCTTCGCCATAGGCCAGCGTCGCGCGGCTACGAATCGCTTGACCGTCGCAGTCTAGCAGCAGGACGACAACACCCAAGTAGATGTCTCCATAGGAAACAGCCACGGATTGCCCTGGCAAAAGGCTCACGGGTTTTCCGCCCCAATCCACATTGCCGATGCGAATGGACTCAATCTGGTCCCTCAGCCCGAACAGGACGCGAGGTTCACAAATGAACGTAGGATCGTCCAGAAACTTGCTTCGTTGCTCCTCCTGCAGATCGTAGTACAGTCTGCCGATCACCTGACTGCCGTTCTGACGCGACAGGAATGTGGCGCACGGCTGATGCGTAAAGGATTCGTCCGGAAGGAACGGAACACTGGGTCTCGGGGCCTTGCTGTTCCGGACCAGCAGGATATACGATGGAGGCGAGTGGCCGCCCACAGATTGTAAACTCTGAGATGCCAGCCCGTAAGCCCGCGTAATGACGTGGGTTCGTCGACTACCCAGCGAGATTCCCCGATCGAGTATTTCGGCTCCATCCGCCATCTCGTTCGCCAGAGACCGAACAGGTTCCGGCGGTACGTAGTCGAACAGGCTCGGCATCAGGACCGCAGGCTCGGTCGGAGCAGGGGTGCCGAATTTAATGTGGGCATACGAAGCAGCCCCGATTGAACCATTCAGCACATCTCCCTGGTAAGCCCTTGCGGCAGCACCCGCCAGAAATCCACCGGGCATCAGATTGAGCGCCATCTGATAGGTGATTAAATCCATGGTGCGCCGCAGTCTGTCTTTGAACTCGCCATCTGACGTGTACGCCCACGCCGCTTCCATACCTGAGAGCGTGACGGGTGTGTACGTCGGGCTGTTGAATTCGTGGAAGCCGTCCTCCGAAGTGCCTTCGACCCAGGTGTTGAAGTCGGCCACCGCTTCGGCGTGGATCGATGGATCGTCCAGCACACGGGCAAGACCGGCCAGGCCGCCGAGGTTGAGAAAGTAGATGTTGGTGTACTGCCATCGGACTTTGTGGTCACGGATGCCGAGCAACACGTTTGGAAAGGCGCGCTCGAGCGCAGCCTTCGTGTCATCCTCCAACTTGTCCTGGAAGTTGACGTACGTGAAGACCAGGCCGATCGTGAGGAAGGAGACGGCGTTCTTGTCTTTGACCCGGTCCCAGTGGGTCATCCAGAAGAAATTGCCGAAGGTCTCGGACTTCGGTCGCAGGTCCTGGTGATCCAGGATTCGGCGAATGATTCGGTTGGCCTCACCGGCATCGTCCGTCCCGTAGGTGCGGTCGTCGGACAGAAGCAGGAGGATGGCGTAGTCCAGGGATTGCTGGGCGACGGTGTGGCCGTTGAAACGGGGAAAGAACGGGTTCCTGCGGACGATCAGCGCAGCGTCCGTGTCGTACGCCATATCAAATGCCTTCCGCATACTATCTCGAAGGATCGCACCACGCTGGTGCTGTTTGCGGAGTTCTGTATCCGCTACCATAGTTGACCTCCTCAATGGCTGAAGACGGCTCATTGAAGATACGCTCGATGGCGTTGACTACCAACTGACTTTTAACGAGCCTGCTGCCATGTTTTTGATTCATCATGCAACCGACGTATTTTTTGAACAAAAGCTCGCATAATTTGGTAGCCAGGAAGGCTTGAAGGAGCAGATCGACTATCTGATAAACCGATTCAGGTCGAATTTCAGATCCTTGACCATTAACTACCGATTAGCATTTGCTACAGGAGATTCCCCATGCCCAGGCTCTTCGGCCGCAACTTCACTCGCCGCCAACTGCTCAACCGCGTCGGCGACATCAGCCAACTCATGTACGCCCGCCGCGCCGAGCGCAGCGAAGGATTCGAGCGCGGCGCCGGCCTCATCGACGTATTCAACGCGTCGGGCCTGGGATTTTCCGTCTTGCCCGGCCGCGCCCTCGACATTGCCTCGGCCCACTACAAGGGCCAGTCACTGTGTTTTCGTTCCGGACCAGGAGACGTCGGGCCGGCCTTCTACGAGCCAGAGGGCTTCAAATGGGGGCGCGGCTGGTTCGGCGGGCTGGTAACCTCTTGCGGCCTCGACTTTGTCGGCCACCCAGAAGTTGATCCCGAAGAAGAAAACGCCGAGATGCCACTGCACGGTCGCCTCTCGTACATACCGGCGAAAAACGTCGGCATTGAGGCGGGCTGGGAGGGCGCGGATTACGTCGTGCGCATCCGCGGTCAAATGCGCCAGGCCGAGGTCTTTGCCGAAAATTTAGAGCTGTCGCGCGAGATTTCGACCGTGCTCGGCGAGCGGAGTATCCACATCCGCGACCGCATCGAAAATCTTGCCGCCGACCGTTCGCCCCTCATGTTCGTGTATCACTGCAACCCCGGCTTCCCCCTCCTCGACGAAGGAACGCGCCTCGTCCTCCACAGCCGCGAGA
>JAGWBW010000159.1:704-1076 GCA_021295695.1 Candidatus Latescibacterota bacterium | reverse complement strand
CAAAGGACCGCAACCGCGCGCCCACGACGATGTGTACGTGCATCGGCCCCACACCGACCGCCGGGGACGCGTCCACATCGGCCTGCTCAACGAAAAGCTCGGCCTGGGATTGTATTGGCAGTTCAAACACAGCGAGATCCCCATCGTCAACCAATGGCAGCACTTCCACAAGGGCACCTACGTCACCGGCATTGAGCCGGGCAACTGCTCGGTGCTCGGTCGCGCCTGGAACCGCAAGCACGGGACCTTGCAGTACATTGAACCGGGCGAAGTGCGCGAGTTCAACATGGAAATCGGCGTATTAGATGGGGCGGATCAGATGCGCGAGTTTGAGCATAAGGTCGAGCGAGGCTTGACCAGGTAAGGCCGCTG
>JAGWBW010000159.1:0-598 GCA_021295695.1 Candidatus Latescibacterota bacterium | reverse complement strand
TTTACATTACAGGCTATCATTTTGTATTAAAACGAATTTTTTGGCCATTTGGAAATTATCTCACACATGCTATATGTTCGCTCATTTCTTTTGATCTGGCTCGCGTTTGTTCTTGGGTGTTCGCCCAGGTCTGCAAATCTCACCCTTCCTTTTGAACCTCCCAAAGCTTTTTCCAGTCATGCCTCACATGCGCTTTCTGAACGGTGGTGGACCACTTTTGGAGATGCGCGTATGGACAGCCTGGTCGATCGCGCATTGCAGTCCAATTTCAATTTGGAGACGGCGTGGCATCGGTTGCGAAGTGCACAGGCTGTTGTGGATCGCGAAGGGGCTGGCCAATTTCCAACGCTGGAAGTATCCGGGCGCAGTGAGGTTCAACGTCCAGATTCCGGAAATGATGCGCAGATCCGTTTGGGCATCACGTCTGAATACGAAATAGATCTGTGGGGGCGGATTCGTTCGGGTGTGGATGCCGCGCGTTATCGAATGCGGGCGACTGAGGCGGATTATCAGACTGCGGCATTGTCGCTTTCTGCAGAGGTCGTGCGTACTTATCTTCAATTGATAGAAGCACAAAATCAGCACGAACTTTTTGAGC
>JAGWBW010000158.1:4798-13079 GCA_021295695.1 Candidatus Latescibacterota bacterium | reverse complement strand
AGACCAGTGCCAGATTGTGATAAGGTACAGCATCATTAGGATCCAATTCAATGGCTTTTCGATACCAATAAATTGCAGCATCCAGAGAATCCCGAATAGTATATGTATCTCCCAGATCGGTATAATCCCGGGCTGTGCCGGGTCGAGTTCTGAACCCATTCCGAATATCTGCCTCCCACAACTCACACGCTCGGTGCAAAGGCGCAACCAGAGTCGAATCCCTTGCAGCTGCTTCCCGCCACATTTTTACCGCCTCCGAGAATTGCTTGTTCCTGATAAAAACTGTACCAAGCCCCGCATAAGCATCTGGCATTTCGGGCCAGACCTTCAGAGCCTGCTGAAACGCAATCTCGCCAGCCCGATCATCACCCTGTTGCAATGCATCAATGCCCACCTGCACCTGTGCCTCTGGATTGTCGGCAAGAAGATCTGTCACCATTGTTCGATATTCCGTCAGAGCTTCAGATAGCTTATCACTATCGCGCGATAGATTCACACCCTCCAGCATCGAAGCTGTCCTTATACGCACCAATCGCGAAGGATCATCCAACCGCTCAATCACAGCCTCAATACCCGCATCGCTTCCATAAACCATCAATCCCTCTATGGCCCGGGTGCGTACCATCGGATGTGGATCGTCCAGAGCGTCTATCAAAGCCTTTTCAGCCCTATCATCTGCCTGCCTGCCCAGCAATACGGCTGCCGAAGCCCGCAGCACCATGCTCTGGTCTTTCGAAAGTGAGATCAAACCATCCAGCGCCTTGGGATCCCCCATCCGTCCCAGAACAATTGCTTCGGTCTGAGCCACTTCATCTGCCTGTGATCCCCACCACGTCTTCACCCAGCTTGCCGCCCAGTCGGGCGTTTGATCGCTATGGCATTCGGTACACGCATTTGGAATGCCAAACCGAATCGTATTTTCCGGTACCGGCGACAAGATGCGGTGGTCGTATATCCCAATCCGCTTTACCTCTTCTACAGGTGGCATATGGCAATCCACGCACCCCACCGTCTTGTGATTGCTATGCCTTTCAACAGGCTCTCCCACATCTATCCTGTGACAGTTCAAGCACACCCGGTCATAGGTCGCAGCGCGGGTCTCGCCTTCTGTACGTACAGGACCCAGGTGGTGAGAATCATGGCAACCAGCACACGTCAGATGCCCCACCGTATAACACGAACTCATCAAAAAAGCCAGCGTGTTGTAATTCAGCGCGCGATAGCGTCCATCTGCCCAGAACTTTTCGCTGTCCAGCACTTCCAATTCGTAAAAGTCGTAAAACGGATCGCCCGGTTGATATCCCTCCTTGATAATCCGCTTGTGCGCGTGGCACTGCGCGCAGACTTCTACCGACTGTTTCGAACTCAAAAATTGCAAATTTACCAGTGTCGTATCCCGCGCTGGCACCTGGTCTGGCAACGCTTTCCAAAATGCCACATGTTGGCCTCCAGGTCCGTGGCATGTTTCGCAATTAATACTCAAATCTGTCCAGTGCGTCGCGTAGGTCCCCGTCTCTGGATCGTAGTTTTTCTCGATCTGACTCGCGTGACAGTCGTGACACTGAAAGTTCCAGTTCCGCCCAAAATTCGTCCAATAATTGACATCGCCCGGCGCAAAGCCCTGCGGGTGGTCAAACAACCCTTCCACTGGATCGAACCACGTCTGTTCCCGAACATCCCAATAGACCGGCAGCACCTGAAGGCGCCCACCCTCAAGCGTGGTCAAATACCACTGCGTATCCCGGTCACCGATCGCGTATTCGACGGGATAGACCTCCCGTTTCCCGTTCGCGCCATCCGTCTCCATAAAATAGGCATCCTCCCGCACAAACATACGAGAAGTCATTCCCCCATAAGTATATGTATTGTTCTGCCTAAAATCCCCCCGCACAGTCTCAACCGAAGGCACCTGCATTGATCGCCGATGCAACGACCCATGCCATTCTTTATAAGACTCCAGATGACATGTTGCACACGCCGCTGCACCCGTATATATCGCTTTGGTAGTTACTGGCTGTGGAGGATCTTCCGCGCATCCACATACCATCACCAAAAAGAGAAGAGGCCCCCGGATCACTGCACGCATTGATCTTCCTCTATTCTAAGCTCCTAAAAAAGTCTCAGGCCATTTTGGCTCATAGTCGCTCTCGAATAGCCAGTCGAAATTATCAGGCACAATATGAGCGCGCTCGGGACGCAGCTTCTCTCGCAGCCGTGGGAAAAATGCCATCACCCCATCGCGTTGGTTCTTCGGCAACCCGCAGGACACGCCGGTAGCGATCCATGACGTTCCCATCCCCTTGCGGGGCACTGTATCCTCATTTTGCCATGCAGAATGCAATCCCCCGCTGCACAAAACCAAAATCTGCCCTCGACGCGCAACAGCCGCAACCGGTTCCTGTTCCAGCCAGGGCGTATCAACCAGTTCGGGCACATGCTCGGGATAAGCCGACGCAACCCGTGGACGCGGGGCAACATCGCCTTGTGCTCTGGCGTCAAAACCCGGCTCCAGTGTTCCATAATCGGACGATGACTACCCGGCAAAATACGCATAGCCCCCCGATGCTCGGGCACATCGTTGAGCCAGAACCACAACTCAGCGCGCATCCGGCGGGGCGTCGCTTGAAAATCCTCCCAGGTCGCCTGGATATCGACGTGGCATCCATTCCCCCATTGCTCGCGAACACTCGCAAAAGGTGCGCTACTCGGCGCGCGTTCGTGGGGAGACAACCCCCACCATAGATGCACAGACTCAGCCCGCAACACCTTCCTGGCGACCTCCTCAAAATAGGGATGCTGGACAACATCGACATAATCCGGATCTTCATAAGGTGGACGCCCGCTCGCCTTCAACTTGTCCCAGGCCGCTTCGGCGCGGTCCAGTTCCTCAGTCGTGAAAGGACTGTCAATCGTAACGGCCCCCTCCTCATCGTATTGCCTCATTTGTGCATCGGTAAACAGCATAGCTCCTCCCTTAAGCGGAAATTGTATGGACCGATTCCTTATATAAGTTTATCGCCTCTCTATCCGAAATTCAAGCCAAATACCACGAGCTATACCTTGTGTGAGACAAGCCAATGGCCTATATTTCTAATAGCTTCTATTCTCAAAACTTTAGCATTTATTGCGAAAGGCCTCTTGATGAACATAACCCTCAAATGTGCTACACCCGCCCTGCTCTGTTTCTTGCTCTCCGCACCGCTTGCCGCTCAAGAAGCCCAGATTGACTCTCTTATTGCCCAGGGGCAGGCTGCCTTTGAAGCCAACAGAAAAGACCAGGCCATCAAAGCACTCACAGCAGCCATCAAACAAAATCCCGATAACATTCCGACTCACCTCGCCGTTGCCCGCATATACATTAAGGCGGGGTATCTGGACCACGCGATGAGGGCATTCAAAGAAGCCCTCAAACTCAATGATGCCTCGCCAGAGGCCCAGACCGGCATTGCAGAGATCCACTATAAAAAAGCCTCTGGCGGGATCATGGCTGTTTACCATGCCCGCAAAGCTGTCAGCGCGGCCCGGCGTGCCACCCGGCTCGACCCCACCTACGCACCCGCCTACATCCTTCTCGGTCGCGCGTACATCCGCCTGAATGAGAACCACACGGCTGCCTCGCGGGCTTTTGCACAGGCATTGACACACCAGCCCGACAATCCCGAAATCGCCTATCTCCTGGGCACTTCCTATATTGAACTGCGCCGCAACGCCGAAGGTCGTCAGCGCGACAACCAGATGATCCTGAGCGAATCCATCCTCAAAAACCTCGAATACCACCTCGAAAATGCTCGCTTCCTCCCCATCGCCGCGCAAATCCTCTTCGATAAAGGAGAGCCGGAAAAAGCCCTCAATATCTTTGAGCAATTCATCGCCACTCTGCCTGAAACAGAACGGGCCTACTACGACGACATTGCCAGAGTGGGAACCAAAGAAGAAATCAAAATCTACGAAGAAACCTCCGAAGCCGAGCACCCTGCTTTCCTCGAACAATTCTGGGCCAAGCGAGATTTCGATTTGCTCACCGAAGTCAACGAACGCCTTATCGAGCACTACCGCCGGGTATGGTATGCGCGAAACCACTTCGCCGAAGCCAAAACGCCCTGGGATGCGCGGGGAGACATCTATATCCGCTACGGCGACCCCGATTACCGCGCGCGTTCTGGCAGGGCTAACCCCGAAATCACGCCCGCCGTAGAACAAGTCAAAGAACGTCTCGCCCTGGCCCTCTATGGTCCCGAAGCGATGGACGAAGTCTTTACCGGACCAGTCTATCCCATCCGTTCCAACCAGTCTTTCGTTGGCGAACTCGATCCCGCAGCCCTCGCACGCACCGATGAAGGCGGTAATATTCTCGTACCCCCCGGCACAATTGAAGGCAACCAGAACGAATTCGTCCTCACAGAAGCCCTTGGAGCAGATGGAGAGGCAAGTGGTGAGGTCGGAGAAATTGGGCAGCTTGCCCTCGACGAATACCAGCGGCGGCAGATGCGCCCCGAAAACCAGCACCACTTCCTGCCCGTCACCTCACGAGGCGACATGACCATTGTCCCCTGGGAAACCTGGGTCTATACCAACATCGGAGAAGGCATCGAAATCACCTTCACCAACGAGTTGGGCAGCGGTGTTTACAGTTACGCGCCGCTTCCCGACTTTCCCCACGAAGAAACCACCATTGGCCTTCACCGGTATTCCCTCCTTGCGTATTACGCCCCCGAGGCCATCGCCAATCGTACGGTCAGCGAAGTCCCCGACTTTTACACGCCGGGTGGCCCCATGTCAGGGCTTGGCTTTCACTATGACTTTGCAGACTTTCGCGGATCAGATGGCACCACCCGCCTGGAAATCTACTACGGCATCGACCCTGTAGAAATGGGCACCTTTGCTTCGGGCGATACCTCCACGATTGTCGCCGACTGCGCCGTCATCCTGGCCGATACCTCCTACACCAACGTTTACCGCGCACAAGACGCCATCTTTTACCGGTCTATCGGTCACCGCAGGTGGCCCGAAGGCTCCTTCATCCCCACCCTCATCCCGATAGACGTGCCTCCTGGAAACTACCTGCTCACGGTACAGGTCAACGACCGCGCTGCCGAACGCAAGGGTATTTATCGCCATCAAGTACATGTTGAACCTTACGAGTCCAACGCCTTGCAACTCAGCGACATCCAGCTAAGCTGGAACATCTCCGAAAACCCGGGTGATGAAAAATTCCGCAAAGGCGACGTATGGGTCGTACCCATGATCTCCCGCGCCTACCAGAAAGACCAGAGCGCGTATGCCTATTACGAACTCTACAACCTCACCCGAAACGAATTTGGGCAAACCCGCTATCGCGTCACCTATACCATTGCCGTGGAAGATCCAATACGCCCCTTTAATCTGGTTCGCAGCAGCGTTGGTGCGCTTGCCAGGATATTTCAACGAACGGATAAAACACAGGTCAAAGTCAGCTTCGACCAGACCGGCAACGAACAATCTATCGCCGGGTATTTTGAACTCAGCCTGAAAAAAGTCAAAGCCGGTTACAACCGTCTCACCGTCACAGTCGAAGACCTCAACAACGGACAAAAAGCCGCCAAAGAAATCCAGTTCAGATATAAAAAATAGAGAGATAGCAAAATCAAAAAAAGGCGACCGAAAACCCCGGTCGCCTTTTTACATGCTCAACACAACGGACTAAAATGCAAAACCCACCCCAAACCGCAAGGGTGCTTCCAGACCGTGGTCGGACTGCTGCCAGGCCACATCCGCCGTGACATTTGTTCCGACCAGAGGCAACTTCACGCCTGCACCTGCTGTAATCCCAAAGGAATCGTAGCGGAACATATACCCCGCCCGCAACGCCAGCATATTGCCCAGCCAGGCCTCACCGCCCACATGGTAGCGCTCTTCCCAGTTGATCAGGAAGTTCATCTCAAACGCCCCGGTGATATAAAACGGATCGCCTTGCTGCCCATAGACCTCGGCAGCGGTTCCCAGATTGAACGACAGGGGTTGCTGGAACTGCCGCCGCAACACTTCTGTGTCCTTTCCGAAGTTCCGCAATGCCATTGAAAGTCTCAGGCTGCCAAGCCCGGTGTAGAACTTGGTACCAAAATCCACATTAAAAGTCGTGTGGTTGGTCAGGTCCAGGTCCTCGCGAGCCAACATAAATCGCACGCCAAAGGACAGCTTGTCCGTGAACTTGCGGCTATAAATGAGACTAAAAGCCGATGTGCCCAGGCTAAGGATTCGCCCCGTGCCCCCCGGCTGTAAAATAGTGGTCTCTTCCACATCCTCTGGTTTCCAGGTCAAGATACTGACCCCAATAGTATGCACACCGCTTGTATAAGCTATAGCCCCGGTGTTAAATTTAGAATTTACGAACCACATCGAATGGCTCAGCGACACTTCCACTTTCTCCACGCCTGTCATCCCGGCTGGATTCCACCACACGGCATTGACATCGTCTGCGATAGTTGCATAAGCACTCCCCATTGCCACAGCTCGAGGGCTTTGCGCCACCGCAAGAGGTGAGAAGATTGTCAAGTCCGGCCGCTTAATAAGCCCACCTGCATCTGCTGGAACGGCCATCAGTGTCATGGCGAGCATGCAGATGACAAAAACTTTTTTATACATACTTGCACTCCTTATTCAGAGGGGCGATAGGCACAGACCTACCGCCCGCCGATTACCTGACAGATCCCCCGACCACCACAAATGTCCCGCGCTGGATCTTTCCATTGCTTTCTGGCGTCAGGGATTTCACCACGAAAAAATAGACCCCGGCCGGAACCTGTCCTGTCACCGCCTTGGTGAGTTGGATATATTCCGCTTCTCCAACCGTCGGATTATCGTGGTCAAACTCCGACATCAGATCTCCAGAAACCGAGAAAATCTTCACATTGCACTTGGACGGCAAATTCACAAACCGAATTTTATCCGACCCCTCATAAGCGTGAGAACCATCGGCCAAAAAGGGATTGGGCACCACCGACACCTTGGCTTCCAGACGATTGGCCTCTGCATAAGCGGCCACTGCCGGACTCGTTGGTATCCATGAGTAACGGAAGAACTGCTCGGGAGAAGCCAACCCGCTTTCCAGCCCGCTTTGCACCGACTGCTGGACAGCCAGCGGCAAATCGGACAGTGTCCTGGTGCCGTCGTGGCTGGTCCAGGTACTGTGACCGGTGTCATAAGCCGTCACCGCATAGTAGTAGGCAAATCCAGCCAGAGATGTATCATCGGTGTACACATACCGATCACCTTCTTTATGAGCCGCATCTCCGACCTTGATATCCTGCAGGAGTTGCCAGTTGTCGAAATAAAAATCGCTGCGGTAAACCCGATAGCCAGCAATATCCTTCGCCTCAGCAGTACCCGCATAATCGGGATCTTCCAGATCGTCGATGCTCTGCCAGCTAATTTTGGCCGTAGCTGCCGGTGTATTCTCGATCCAGGTATGAAGATCCGGCGGTGGAAGTGGCACGTCGCCACCCAGTTCGTACATCGCCTGCGCGTGCTGCGCGTGCTTCATCAAATTCCGCATAGCCTTGTCCGTGTGCAAATCGGCCTGGTTCTGCGGAATATTTCGCTGCCAGCCCCACATATTTTCCTCTACCGGCATCGCCGCTGTAAAAGCCATCACGATCTTCACGCGGTCTCCTCTTTGCATATCATAGGGACCATAAGTGTGAGAAAACGCATGCCAGTTGGGCGACATGGGTTGCTCCGGGGTCTCGCCCCGTCGCGTGGGATTGTCCTGCACTGGCAGAGGTGCAGTCGGATTGTCCGGCCAGCCCGTGCGTCCGGCGATATTGTACGTACTCACCCGCTCACCCGGTTTAGCCACAGACACCAGCGCAATACCGATCTCGTCGGTGCTGTGCCGGTTGATGTCCGGTTCCTCCTTGTGGGTGAACCACGGCACGGCAAAGGGCTGCTCTGCCACCTTTGGAGCTATGTAATTTGCGTAGTCGTCGTTCACAAAAGGCGGCGTATAGTCAATTGGGATTGCCCCCACGTACTGTCCTGCCAGTAATTCTCCGCGCTCCTGGAAATTCAACCGCCCCCAGCAGCACTGGTTTTCTGGCTGGTGGGGATCGCCCGCATCGTCGTGCGCTGTCAGCGGAGAATCCCAGTCAAACGCATAACTCATCTTCATGCCCACTGCGTCGGCCACATCCGCGTGGTTCGGGTCGGCCGTTCCATAATTGGCCGCCTCGGTGTAGCGGTACACATCATCCTGGATCACATTGTAGTTTTCCGTTTCAGATCGACGCAACAGCCAGTAGTAATA
>JAGWBW010000158.1:0-4715 GCA_021295695.1 Candidatus Latescibacterota bacterium | reverse complement strand
CCTCCGTTGAGATCGGCCACACCATCGCCATCGGTGTCTCCCGTGTTTTCAAACACATTCTCGACAATAATGAAGTCATCCCAGTCCCGAAACGTCCACTGGTATATCTTCTTCGTACCCTGGATCCCGGCCTCCGTCGTCCATTTGGCAATCGCCACCAGTTCTCCAAACCGCTTGTGCTCTGGCTTCATATACGTGTGGAAATCCCAATTGAGGATCTCCACAATATTTTCCGAGCCAGGATGCGGCTGTCCCGGATACCAGTTCTTGGCTTCCCCTATCGGAATTCCCTTGAGCGGATGCTGTGGATCCATCCCCACGCCCATTTGTCCTTCGATTTCCGTACTCACCGGATACTCCATCGGCGTGATGTCCGGGCTGGTGGTCAGGCTCGTAAATGATACCACGAGTTCGTTCCCTCGCGAGGGCGTGTATTCTGATGGGTCGGGCCTGGTAATAATAAATGTTCCCAGGCTTCGCGCTGTAGCCGTTCTCAGCAGATAATTTTGCACCCACTGGTTGGACCCCGGCCATCCGCGTCTATCCCACAAACTGCCCGGCAAGCGGTTCCGTCCCGGGTAAGCCACGCCCTCCATGCTGGCGCGCCGGCTCCCATCTCGATCCGGACCGTGCATGCCTGTGTTCATCAGCCCTGTCCAGAGCTTGCTGCGCCGCAGGTTGCGCCACGGTAGCCTGGGAATATTCTGGGCGGCTACCTCGCAGGCCAGCGACATCACAAAGATTCCCACAAGGATTGCCCCGGCCGTGCGAGAAAATTTCGCATACATTTTCATGTCATATCCTCTATCTAAGTTGGATCCGCGGTATGGGCTTTGCACCCACACCGCGGCACTGTGCCTGCTTACCAGGTCAACCGCACCCCTGCAAATACCAGGCGCGGATCGGTCCTCGTAAATCTGCTCAACTCACTTGCGTCACCGCCGAACTGCACGAACAACGGATCAGTGGGTTGCGCTTCTAGCAATCCCCACCGCACGTAGTCTGCGCTCGTGGATGGCGAGCCTTTGAAGTTGAACAAATTTTCGATCTCCAAATAAAGCAGCGGGCGGATGCCCTTGATATTAAACCCTTTTTGCAAGCTGAAATCTACCGTCGAGATCGTGGGACCCTCTTTCTTCAGGTTCAGACTGGTTTTCGGATCCTGGAAATCGAAGATTCGACCCGTGAAGATCCGGTAGATCATATTCACCCGAACATCGCCGAACAGCTTGCTGCCCCAGAACATCTCGCCGGGACCAAAATCGGGCGGGCTGGCATAGACCAGCACCAGACTCCCATTTGTCCGCGTGGCATCGCTGCGACCACCTTCCACACTCCAGCCCGTCGTCGAAAAGGCGTAAAGCCCTTGCAGTGCTGCCCGTTCCTCACTGGACAACCCGCTCTGCTCCCACAAAGGATAAAATTTTCCATCATTGGTCGCATACATCGCACCCACGCCGAACTCGCCAGCCAGACCCTGATCAACCACAGCCTGTGCTTTTGCTTTCAATTCCTCCAGCTTGGCACCGGTCGGAGGGGCGGGGATCTCTGCGCCCGTATTCGGGTCAATCGTGTGACTGACCCAGTACCGGTTGGGATCGGCAATATACGAAGCATCCGGATAGATGCTGGCGCCCATATTGCCCCGCTTGGTGCCGCCAATGGTCAGACGCTCACCCCAGCCGAAATTGAGCGCGGCTTTGAACGAGAAGTTGTGCTTTAATCCCTTCTTCAATGCCAGTTCAATGCCGCGAGTCGTGGTGTGGCCTCTCGGACCCTGTGAACGGGTCTTGGCTTTGCCGCCTTGCTGCGGATCGCGGAATACGGCACCATTCACACTTAAAAACCCATTGGTGATGCGATAATAAGCAGTACCCTGGAAGGAATAGTCGCTGATGAAATTCCACTCCGTGCCCAGTTCAAAAGCCGTAGAGACCTGCGAATGCTGCAAAGAGTAGAACTGGTCAATCACAAATCCCGCGCCAAACGAGTCGTTCCGGTCCAGCGCATTGTTCTCTTCTTGCGGGCTGATGACCCCGTCGTTGTTGCGGTCGATCGAGTGCGGGCCTGTAGATTGCCAGTTCTGCTGGTATATCCGGCGGAAATCCGGACGGGTGTGGAATTTTCCGTAGAAGAAGTGAATCTTCGACTTGGCCGTAATCGGGTGTGAAATACCCACCCGGGGCATAAGCCAATTCATTGGCTGCATATCCCCGTACTGTGCATGCTCTCGGAAACGCGTGTAATTGTAAGCCATTGGCGTTCCCTGGTAGGGATAAAGCAGTGCCTCACCACCGTTATACCGTTCGTAGCGGAAGCCCGCATTGATGATCAGCCCCTCAAACTCCATCTTGTCCTGCACATAAGCGTGGAGTTCGGTGGGCGTGATTCCCACGCCTGGCTCATAGCGCTTGCCCCAGTAAATCAACCACCGGGTGCGCCCATCCACATTTTCGAAGGTCTCAGTCTTCCAGTTGTTGTAGCGATAAAATGTGAACCCACCCTTCAGGAAGTGCGTGCGGGTCATCTGACTGGCCAGATCAAACCGGATTGCCAGCTTGTTTTGCTGTCCAGCATGCAGATCTCGTTGCTGCCCGGGATCGGTGTAAAACCACCCTTCATTGTCCAGGGATGGATTTATTGTCACGCTTGGAATATCAATCGTGTCCTGTTTGCTGGCAATATACGACAGCCGCACCTCGTAGAACGTCTTTGCCGATAGGGTATGGATGCTGGACACATAGAGCATATTGTCCGTCACCTTCCATTCTCCACCGAGAAGTCCACGTTCTTCCAGGAAAATCGCCCTGGAATTGAAACTATCTTTATAACGACCCTGGCGGCTGGAATACAGCCCACCCACACGGAGCTTGATATCGGGCGTGGCGCTATAGGTCACCTTGTAGCTCACATCCGCGTTAAAAGGCTCGCGCTCAGTTGGACGAGGCAAGTCCCTCGCCTGGACATCGTGCTTTGTGGTGGCAAAGAACGACAGATCCCGGTTAATAGGTCCCGCAAGAGATGCTTCTAAAAAATGCCCTTGCACATCGGTATAATCGCTCGAAGGCCGCTGATGCACCTTCCGACCATTGGCTGTTTCATTTGCCCATTCAGAATCGCCGTAATTCAGCCGGCCCTGATGCACGAAGCTCTCGTAAGCATTGTTGCCCCAGTGCTTCTGTTGTGCTGGCGAGTACCGATAGTGAAACTGCCCGTGGTAGTCTCGACCGCCATCTTTGGTTACAATCTGGATGGAACCGGTATTGCCGTATTCTGCATTCAACCCGCCGGCCAACACTGTGATCTCTGAAATCGCCGACGTATTGACATCGCCGCTCCAGTTCTGCGTACCCCCACGGTTGCCTGTTCCACGCCGCCCGTCCGAGTGCGTCAGACGTACACCATCTACTACATACTCGGCCACTTCGCCGCCATCGCCGCCCAGAAAGGCATTGCGGATTCGCCTTGTGCCGTCGGTATTGACCCCCGCCTCCAGCTCAATAAAAGAATTCAGATCGCGGACAATGGGCAGCACTGCAATATCCTCGGCTGTCACCACATAACGGCTTTCCGTCACATCTGCCTCCACCGGTGGCCGCTCTGCAATCACGGTCAACTCACCCAGTTCCAAAGCCGCTTCATTGAGCGAGAAATTCACAGTCGTCGTCAGATCTGACGCAACCCGCACATCGGACTTGGTTGCACTTGTGTACCCAACCATCGACGCCTTTACCGTATAGGTCCCCGGATCGACGGACAGAACAAAATAATACCCTTCTCCATCAGTTGTTGCCCCACGGGTCGTCCCTTCCACCAACACGTTCGCACCCGGCAGAGCCTCTCCAGCCTTATCGACAATACGACCAGTAATTTTTCCCGTTGTTGCCGCCTCGGCCAGGCTGACAAAACCGAAAGCAAGAATCACAACGAGAACAAAATCAAGACCTTTTCTGTACATCGAAGAACCTCCTTAGTAAAAGTTACCAGTAATATTTAATCCCGCCCACCAGATCTATTGCCTGCATTGGGAAGACTTTTTCAAGCCCCCAATCCTCCAGAGGACGGAGTTCGCCCATAATCACATTGTACCGCAAGCGGAGATCGATCACAAATTGCTCGGACCCTACAATGCTGATCCCACCTCCAAATGAGAACGTCAGTGCCGCCACCTTGTCGTTAAAGGCGGGATTTAGAATGCCGGTATCCAGGGACGTTCCCGACTGCCCGGGAAAAACCAACCCCGACACCTCATTCGAAAACCCGAAAAACCCGACGCCGCCCATTATATAAGGCGATGTGCCTTTGCCCACTTCCTTGAAATGGAGCAGGGCACTGGCGACCAGGCTGTTGAACGTCACGCCCTGATCGACATTTGGGCTGCGGTAATTCTGGCTATCAATCGGCCAGGTGAACTCTCGCGTATCCAGATCGCCGCCCAACATCGAAGAATAATGATACTCAATCTCGGCGACAATCCTCGACGAGGCTATATAGTTGTAGCTAATCCCCAATTTGGGAGAGGCGGAGTACCACTCGCCAAATTTGAACAACGGTACGTTTGCACTTCCGAAAAACCCGATGCCAGACTGGCCTTCTTCTAAGGCTCCTGCCGTAGAAACCGAGATCAGGATTGCCCCAGTGAGGCATAGTGTTCTAAACATCGCTCTCAACATCCGCATAAGCTGGCCCTCCTTTGAGATGGTAAAAATACAACA
>JAGWBW010000157.1 GCA_021295695.1 Candidatus Latescibacterota bacterium | reverse complement strand
TTTGGAGGCGAATTACAGCAATCCAAAGCTGAGATTTAAAGATGTCATACGTCATTTCAAGTTCTCGGAAAGCTATGGACATAAATTGTTTAAGAAGCACCTGGGAATGCCGTTCAGGATGTGCCTTCGGAATGTACGCCTAACAAAGGCTGAGGAAGCGTTGAAGGACACATCATATACTCTCTCGGAAATTGCTTACCTGTGTGGGTTTGCCTCTTTATCAACTTTTAGCAGGGTTTTCAAAGAGACGTATGGCGTTAGTCCGACCACATATCGAAAAAAGTAGCGACTGGAACAAATTTTGCAGGTTAGGACAAACTTTCGGGCTTGAAACTATACGGGCAAGAGTATTATCATTCACATGACAGAAAAGTCGCCGATAGACCCTGGCAAGTCGAGTGTCGGTCAGCGGCAGACTCCAACAGAAGTTCAAAGCCTACGTATTTGGGTTGGTGCGATTTCGGGAGTTATTGCCGTTTAGAATTATCAGGGTCGTTGAGGTTGTTAAAAAAAGAACCATAGGCAAAGATTGTGGGGAGGTTATTGGTAGGGAGGCTTATGTGATCAAAGGAATATTCGAATGCTTAAAAATTGGCTTGTCTGCCTGGCGGTTGTGTTAGGAGCCATTGTGATAGGAACTTTGGTCTTTCAAGATGAAAACTTGAAAGACATTAAAACCGAAAGAGAAAATGAAGAAAAAGAATCTATACTCGAGTTGGGCGTATTAGCTCCCGAATTTCAGCTAACAACATTAGGTGAAGAAAAGAGAAGTTTGTTGGATTACAGAGGTCGATTCTTGTTAATCAATTTTTGGGCGACCTGGTGTTCTGCGTGTAATGAAGAGATCAAATATTTACAGAAAGCTTACCAAGATATGGACTCAGAAAAATTGTCTTTTCTCACTATCAGTTTGGATCACAATAGAAGAGCACTTGAGTATTTCATACAGAAGAATGGTTATACAGTGCCAGTTTTGTATTCTCAACAAAAAGTTATAGATGATTATAGGTGCCACATCATACCAGCGACTTATCTGATTGATCCAGCAGGAAAAATAGTCTATCGAAAATTGGGATTCAAAAAAGGAGATATTGCAGAACTCGATCGAACACTGAAAACTATTGTAGAAGGAAAAAATCTTATTCATCTCTCAACCGCTCTAAAACAAAAATTCTAATGAAAAATAGGCGTAATCTCATCTTTACGTGTCTTTTGGTAAGCCTCGGAATACACTCCTGTATCAATCTGTATCAACCTGAGAATATTGTGCAGAATCAGGAAATTTCATTTGAGAAAGTGCCAAATGGAGAATATACACGTATCTCGGATATGGCGACTGGTAAAGACGGCTCTATTTTTGCGGCAGACCGCAGAAATAGCCGTGTATTCCTATTTGATTCTAAAGGACAATGCCAAAGTATTTGGGATACGCAATCTGATCATTCCGTCAAGGTCAGGTTCCCAGCAGCGATTGCAGTTGATGAAAGAGGTTATGTCTATGTTGTATGCAGGAATGAAATCCAGATTCGCACACCTCAAGGAAAATGGATTGGTGGTTTTTCTGTAGATTTCTCACCAAAAGATATAGAAGTAGATCAATTTAAAAATATATATCTCTTAGGATTAAAAGACGACCAATTGGTGCATAAATATATGCCAGATGGCAAATTTTCTGTGTCATTTGGTAGGAGCTTTGACCACGCGGATCCACGTATACAAAGGTATTACACTGGAGGAAATTTAGCGGTATTAGATGAAGCTGTCATTGTGACTTATACAGTGCCTTATAGAATTGAAATATACACGTTTGATGGCCAGTTGATTCGCAAGATGGAACGTCCCGAAATAGAATTCAAACCGAATTTTGAGATTAAGGAAAAAACGCGGCGTTTTAGAGGGAATTCAAGAGGGCTAAGGATATGGAGTTTTAAAGATAAAATTTACCATGTTTATTTTTTACAAAACAAAGGGCTACAGCTCGATATATGGAATTTAAACGGCAAATTCATAACAGGCTTGCCGTTAAATATCAGAGATTTCCTCTTTGGTGATAGAGATGAAGTCTATTACAAAAAAAGCAGCCTTGAAGGTGCCTCAATTTATAAAGGATTGTTTAAGCTAACTGATTGATCATAGAACAATATTTATCACAAAAAGAAGGGCTGGAGATGTTTAGACCTATATATTATCGAATTGGGAGCGTTCTTGTTTGGATGTTTTTGTTGGGATATACTGGCTGTGATATGCCCTCTTCCGGACTTTCCCTGTCATATACAATAACCATTTCCGAAGCATCAGAACAAATTTTGGATGTCGAGATGGTGATAGAAAACATAGACCAATCCGAAATGGTTTTAGGATTGGGGACAGTAGATGACTTTGCTCATCTGAGAGCGTTTAGAGTTACGGATATAGAGGGGAGGGAGATTGTTAGCAAAGATGATGTCCGAAGAATTAAAGTCAATATTAATACTTTGACAGAGTTGAAGAAACATCTATCCAACTTACAAACTGAGACGATTAAAATTCACTATCAGGTACAAATTGGGAATGAAATTCACGCGCAACATGGCAGGCAGTCGTTCCAAACATTTGGATATGCCTGTGACAAATTTGCCGTAATGCCAGGTAGCGGTTTGTTATTAACCCCTTCAAATAACATTAAGTCTGCCAGATTGAAATTTCAGCTTCCTGCTAATTGGGTTGTCTCTATCCCCTGGAGACAACAGGGAAGTTGGTTTGTGTTGGAAAATGATGAATATTTGGCAGGATCATTAGCCAATGTGACACTGTATATGGGCGAACTCGAACAAAGAACAAGGAAGATAGGAGATACAGATGTTATTGTGAGTTTACCCAAAGAATGGAATGAGATATCAAAAATGGAAATACAGGAGACAGCGTTTGAAATTTTTGAATCTGTAGCTGACGCCTTTGGAAAAAGTAGTCAGGGAAAATATATTTTTCAGTTTTTACCCAAAACATCGGATGGATTATTCATTGCAAGTTCAAATTGGTCTAATTCTCAAGGGATCAGTATCTTGCCACCAACACCAGTGAAATGGTTGGAATGTACGCAGAATCTCATAGACCGTTGGGTTACTTTTCCGCAGCATCGCATGACCTATCAGTCTCCTGAGGATTATTGGCTTATAGATGGAATACCACCATTTTTGGCCTGGAAAGTTTGTGCGAATCTAAATCTGCTGGGAGATTACAATTACCAGGACATTCTGGTAAAAAGATATAAGCGATCAATTGCTGAATATTCAGCACAGAATCAGATTTCGACCTTTAAACCTATAAGTCAGCCTGCGCGAGATGTTCACGAACTATCTCAGGATAGGTCGGTCTTATTGAGAAGGTTTAGACAAGCAGTAGCACCAATTGTGATTTCCTTTTTAGACGACGAGTTAGGTCAAAGTGGGAGAAATTTTGAGGAATTGTTGAAATATGAATATGCCAAAGGGAATATCGAAGATTTTGAGTCGGATCTTCAAAAAGTCTTTGGTGAGAACTTTCGTCAATCGGTTACAGAATATTTAAGAGATATAAGAAAGATCGCGATTAAAAAGCAGTGGATAGATTTAGATGATTCAATTCCAAAATTTCGCAAGGATGGTCTTTTTTCTGACCAGGCTTCGATTGATACTTTGCAGATCTTTCTAACTGGCAATACATATGGTTTTATTGAGCACTGTGGATGCAAAGCCAATCAAAATGGAGGCATCGCTCGTCGAGCAAAACTGATTACTGAATATAAAAAAAGAAATCCCAATCTGCTTTTAGTAGATACTGGAAATTTTTATTCCTTCGGAAAGAAATCATATAGAATGACAGATTTTGTTGACAGGGAATTTGAACTCTATATGCGCCTTATGGATAAACTTCAATACGATGTAGCTGCTATCTCATTTTATGAGTTGTATTATGGCGAGGCATTTTTTCAAAAACATAAGAACAAAGTTGATTTTCCAATTATCTGTGCGAACGTCCTCAAAGATGGCAAGCGCATTGCACGTCCTTATGTTTCACTTATTGCTGGAGATTACAAAATCGGCGTGCTTGGTATTTTTGAATACCCTTTAGAGCGAATGTCCGAAAGAAAATGGCATACTTTTCTCGACCAGACTACAGATTTAGAATTTCAAGATCCCGTTGAGACAATACGCCATTTTATTCCAAAACTTCAGGAAGAACATGATCTGATTTTCCTGATCGGATCGATGAGACCATCTACGATCAAAGATAAAATCGCCAAAATAGAGGGTATTGATGTAATTATTTCAACCAATAAAGATTTTTATAGGTTAATGCGTTCTGAAGACCGAATTATAGACATAGAATATGATCTGTCCGGTTTTTATGAAGATGTTATGATATTTTATGATGTAAATTCGCTTTATAGCGTGGATATGATTGACTTATTCATTGGGTCAAAGGGAAAGATCGTCGGTGGAAAAATCGCGAAGACTCCTTTGAGCGATGACGTTGAAGAAGAAATAAATGTCCGGGCAACGATAGATAAGTTTTACTCTGAGGAAGTCGCTGCTTTGGCTGAAATACCCCCATTAATGGGCAGTGACAAACGCTTTGATAAGGCTTCTTTTGTTGGGGCACAAAAATGTGCTACATGCCATGTCAGTCAGACTCAACAGTGGAAGTCAACCAAACATGCCAGCGCTTTTAATACGCTTCTTGATGTCAAGAGACAATATCACCCAGAATGTGTTGCTTGTCATGTGACAGGATCCGGATATGCAAGTGGATATAAAATGGGAGATTCCAAACATCCGCTCATACATGTTCAGTGTGAAATGTGTCATGGACCCGGTAGTGAACATATTGTCAATCCAATGCAATCTCCGATGATCAAAACGCCAACTAAAGAGTTATGTGTACAATGCCATGACCAGGAACATTCTGACTTTATATTTTCAGAATATTATCCCCGAGTACAACACACATTAACCAACGCATTTTCACAAGCGAATTCTCAATAAAAAATGAGAATCTTAAAAAATCTTGGCTATAAAGAAAGTAGAGTATATGGATCTATAAATTGTGAAGATTTTAGACAGATTAAGGATCGGGCAATAAAGCCGATTCTTGAAAATCTTTTTAAGAAGGGAGGTGAATTCAATGATGAAAAGAAAAGTAGTGGCTTTTTTGGGGACGTGTATGTTTTTTTTGGGTGGCGCATTTTTTTCTCAAGGTGCTGACCAGAAAACAGCGAATCCGTATGAACGTGCTCTTGCATCCAACTTCTTTGCTCAGGACGCTGCTGCAGTGAGTTGTGGATATTGTGGTGATGCCTATAGTGAAATTCAATGTGAAGATCCCGGGGACACGTATAGTGAATGTGAGACATATATCGACATCTTTGGAAACGTAGTCTGTGAAGAAGGGGAAGATATAACTTGCAGCTTTTAGTTCGCTCAGGTGCTGTGTCACAAGGGGAAGGCGTGTTTTTTTCGCATGCCTTCCCTCTTCTTAATCTCTATATTTATTCACAACAGCACTTTGGGTAAAGGACAGCAGTAACTCTATCAATATACCTGTGCTTTCCCAATTGCACCATTCTGTCTTCGATCCGCGGGCCACAAGTTCTTTCGACTACGCTATAGGAGGCTGACATGACTGGCAAGAACCGTTGGTTAGTGCTTTGCGTCTTCTTGCTTCCGCAACTCTTGTGGGGGCTTGAGGATCAGCAGACACTTGATGTAGCGTATGACCAATTGCATCTCGCTTCGTTGTCCAAACAGTCACGCCTACAGGCCATAAGAGATTTTATTCGCGCACATCCCAAATACGCACAAGCCCATTATGATT
>JAGWBW010000021.1 GCA_021295695.1 Candidatus Latescibacterota bacterium | reverse complement strand
GCAATTCCGATATATGCGGCCACACCTTGTAGGGGTTCATCGAGTTCCTTGTTCATAAAAGTGCCTTTAACCTCTACTAACTGCGAAAGCCTAATAGCTTTCGTAGTATCTTCATCTGTTTTTCTCACAATCAGAATTCCTCCCGTTTCGCGCTCTTTGTCCATAGCGATTACAGCACCTATTTCATTCCTAAATGCAACAGCTACAGTAAATTTCCCAATACGGTCTGTCTTATTTTCAATAACAGGCTCGAGCCGATCACCGGTCGTCTCCCAAAAGCTGCTCACCTGGACTTCCGGTATTGGGTTGTCCTTCACATCGATGACCTGACCTGTGACCCATCTACCGTTTTCTGGTGACGTACTACTGGCCTCAGCCTCAATTGCCCAGTACGTATTGCCCAAAATATCAACCAAACCGACAGCATCTATCAAATGATGTCCAGAGTGACTCTGCCAGTCAATGTGAATTTTAACACGGCTTGTCTCAAATGGAACCTCTAAGTCAAGCTCCGATATGCCTAATTTGTTCACAATCGAGATAGAATCTATACCCGACCATACTACAACTTCCTCACCATTTTCCTTGAACATACTTACTCTATTTATAGCACCGGGATTGTGAACTTGATATATTTTTATCTTTTTAGGAGTTATGGGTTTTTCATATTGAAGCAGTAACCACTCATCTTGTTCATCGATCATGCAAGACCACGCAGTAGGAAAAACGCCAGCATCAGGTGTATCGGGCTGACCTGTAGCTTGGACCGGACTCCAAGGAGGTTTCCTATTATCAGCCATAATAGGGTATTGAAGAAGAAAAACTAAAGACCAACTAAAAATGATTGTGAGATATTTCATGATTTCCTCCGGAGAAACAAGAGCGGTATTAGAATTGGCACTAAAAGGGACGAAGTGATTACCCCTCCTACAACACCTATAGCCAGAGGATACAATAGACCTCCTATGATAATTGGACATTAAAAGGTGTGTTTATCCCCTTCGGTCGCTCCAGATATTATCGGCGTCGATGGGTTCTTCTGTGTGGACAATGCCCTGTTGGTCGATGCCCAGGACGGGCAGTTCTTCGTGGTAATTGGAATAGGGTCCCCACATGACGGCGAGTTGTTCAGGTGTCATGCCGTCGATGTTTGACTGATCCCGATAATTCTCAGGCGGTGCAACTTCTTCTGCGGTTCCCTGTCGGGCAGAAGTTCTGCCCGTGTATTTGTAGAGGACGGATCGGCGCTGGTGTTCTGCTTGCCAGGGCAAGGTGCCGTGCGTTTGCGCGCCGTCCATGAAAAAGAGGACATCTCCCGCTTTCATAGTGGGTTGAACGAGTACGTCCATGTCGCTTTTGAAGTATTTGAGGTCTTCGGGTATGACGTATTTGGATTTGTGCGATCCCGGTACAGCGACAAATCCGCCATCGCCTTTGCCGACGTCTGATAGTTGATAGGAGACCGTGACGCCGCCGCAGTGCATTTCGCCATTTTGATTGCGATAGGCCACATAGGGTTTGTGGCGGTCGCCCGATCCGTGCAGCCGGAGACCATCCACGCCTTTGACGTGACCGATTAACTCGGGTCCGTGATCCAGGCGAAAGCCGCGACCGCACATTTTGTTGAGGCGAGATACGATCTGGGGATGGACGAGCATTTTCCTGAAGGGATCGGAATACGGCGGAGGCATTTTCAGGAAATAGGGATGTTTGTTGCTGGTTCTGACGACTGTATTTGCCCGAATATCGGGTCTGCCGGGCAGGTCGTCAGAGTCCTGGATTTTCAAAATTTCCCGGGTGTAATAATCGATGGCTTCATTTGCCTCTGCGATTTCATCGGGACTGAGTACCTGGGGCACAACGAGGTGCCCGGTGAGGTCCCAGAAGTATCTTTCCTTTGCGTCCATTGCGGGGTTCCTCGCGTTTTTACTCTGGTGCCCAGGCGCGGGGTGCAATGCCTTCGATGTGTGTTTTGACATCGATGATGGCGGGTTTGTTAGAGGCAAGTGCCTGGTCTAAAGCTCCCGATAGTTCGCTGGGATGATTTACCGTGGCGCCAAAGCAGTCCATGGATTGTGCGATTTTTGCAAAGTCGGCGTCGGTGAGTATCCAGAGTTCATCTGATCCTGGGGTCTGTGCGCCATAAGTTCGCTCGTTGACAGATTTTTCCTGGTTGAGCGAGCGGTTGTTGTTTACGATGGTCACTGTGGGGATGTTGTATCGCAATGCCGTGTCGAGTTCGGTCATGTGATACCATATCCCACCGTCGCCAGTGAAGCAGATAACGGGGCGGTCGGGTTTGGCGCATTTGGCACCAATGGCTGCGGGAAGACCCCAGCCGAGGGATCCGGCGCAGCGGATGAACATTTGATCGGGGTATTTGAGGTCCATCATGGTGCCGGTCCATATCCCGGAATGACCCGTGTCAGAGACGAGGATGGCGTCCTGGGGAAGGAGGTCGGTGAGTTCTTTGCAAAGGCGTTCGGGACGCATGGGGTTGTCGTCTGAGTTGACGAGTGGGGCGACTTCGTTGCGCCACTCGCGGACGAGGTCCTGGGCGCGGGTGATCCATTCGGTGCGTTCTGCAACGGGGTCGGCATTGTCGATCATTTTGCGTAGTGATGCCTGAACATCGCCTTGCAGGCCGAGTGATAGTGGGAAAGAACGCCCCAGTTCAGAGGGGTTGATGTCGAGTTGGATGACGGGCGTGCCTTTGGGGGGAATTTTCCATTCGTTGGTGACTTGCCCGCCCGCGTGGCTGCCGATAAAGAAGACGAGGTCGGCTTCGCAAACGGTTTTGTTGGCGCAGACGCGGGAGTATTGGCCGCATACGCCAATGGCGAGTGGATGGTCGTAGGGGAAGGTTTCTTTGGCGTTGAGGGAGGTGGCGACTGGAATGGATAATTTTTCGGCGAGTTCGACGAGTTCGGCACCTGCTTCGGAATAGGTGACGCCTCCGCCGGCGATGATGACGGGTCGTTTTGCCTGGGTGAGCAGTTTGATGGCTTCCCGCACGCTTGATTGTTCTGGCTCTGGACGGAAGGGGGGCATGCGTGTGAATTGTTCTTCGATGATGATGTCCAGGTCCGCTTCGGCTTCTGCGATGTTTTGTCCGACAAAGCCCTCAAAGTCGAGGTGTACGGGACCGGGTGTGCCGGAGACGGATTCTCGAAATGCCTGACGCATGAAGTAGGGCAGTTGATCGAGTTCGCCGACGTTAATACTGTATTTGGTGACTGCGCTAAAAGGTGCTTTGTGATCGACTTCTTGATAGGCGTGGCGCTGCTGGTTGATCTGGGTTTGGCGTCCGGTGATGGCGATGACTGGGGCGCAGGCGAGATAAGCGTCTTGCAGGCCAGCGGCGAGGTTGGCCGCGCCAACAGATTGGGCCATGCAGATGCCGGGTCCACGGTTGACGCGGGCGTACGCATCGGCCATGTAGGCAGCGGCTTTTTCGCCGTGTGTCATGATGCGTTTGATGCCTAAGTTTTCCATCTCATATAGTGCTCTGGGTGCGATTACGGGCATGAAGAAGACATGGGTAATGCCATATCCTTTGAAGGTTTCAGCGATGAATCGGCCGCCGGTCATTTGGGGCATGGTGTTCTCCTTTGGGTGTGCTATACTGGGATAACAGGTTATCGTCAGATAATGAACTTCAAAAATGTTTAAAATTCAAGATAAAAAATTGGTCAGTGTTGTATCCGTTGTTTTGCGAGCGCGACTGCGCCGAGAAGTACAGAGCGGCTTTTGAATTTGGCGGGTGCGATTTTGAGGTGTGGACGGTGAACCGGCATGAGGAATCGACGGGTTTCTCTTCGCAGCGGTTGTAAAAGAACGCGCCCGGCGTTTGAGACGCCGCCTCCGATGACGATGATGTCGGGGGCGAATGCGTTGACGGCTATTGCCAGACCTTGTCCGAGGTCGGTGCAGATTTCATCGACGAGTGCTCTGGCATAAGGGTCTCCAGAACGCGCGGTGTCAAAAAGGGTTTTGGCTGTGATGGGGTTGTTGTTTGCGACCCGTGTGATTGCGATGCCTTTGCGCGGGTGTTTTTGCACTGCTGCTGTTGCGCGCCTGGCGATGGCAGTGCCCGAACAGAGGGCTTCGAGGCAGCCGCGGTTGCCGCAGTCGCATTGGGGTCCGTCGCGCAAGATGGGCACATGGCCGAGTTCGCCGGCATATCCGTTACCTCCGCGGTAGATTTCGCCGTTGATGACAATGCCCGCGCCAATGCCGGTGCTGACGGTGTAGTAGATGATGTGGCGATTGTTTTTGCCCGCGCCAAAAGTAAATTCTCCCAGTGCGCCCACGTTGGCATCGTTGTCGATTATTGTGGGTACGCCGAGGTGTTGTTCGACAATTTTTGGCAATGGGCAGTCGTCCCATCCGGCGACGTGGGTAGAGTTGACGATGTGCTGTGTATCGAAGTTGACGGGACCGCCAAATCCAATGCCGCAGGCCAATACGGGTGATTGTGAGATCAGGGTTTTACTTTCGGCGAGTATGCGGTCAATTCTTTTGTCGGCGTGGTCGTTTGTTTGGTGCTGGATGTGTTTGATGACGCGGCCGTTGGGCGTGGCGAGGGCAAGGCCAAATTGGGAACCGCCGATGTCAATGGCGAGGATCACGGTGTGGCTCCAGGTGGCAATAGGGTACGGCGCACGAGCAGGGCAAGGATGCCTGAAATGGCAATGGCTGTGACCATGGAGATGGATGAGGCGCTGTAGAACTGACTGAAGAGGGTGACAAATAATCCTGCGGTACTCATTTGTATAAATCCCATGAGGGCGGAGGCAAGCCCGGCTTTTTCCGGATAGGGTACGATTGCGCCAGCCATTGCCTGGGGGCGCACCATACCGCCGCCCATTGTGAACAAACACATTGGGGCGATGATGCTGATGACCGAAAATACGCCCGCGAGTTTGAGTCCCAGCAGGAGCAAGCCCGCGCCTGCTGCGATCAGGCTGCCGATTTGAATGATGCGTGCGCTGCCGAGGCGATTGTTGAGGCGGGCAGATAAAAATGCGCCGATCATGAGTCCCACGGCGACCGATCCAAAACAGAGGCCGTAGAGTTGGGGAGAGACGCCCAACTCGGTGATGAGTACAAAAGATGAGTTTGTGATAAAGGCAAACATGCCCCAGAAGAGAATGGCGACCATGAAGGTATATCCGAGGTACTGGCGGTTGCTCAGGAGGTCGCGGTAGTTGGCTATCATGCGCGCTGGATTCAGGGCTGTGGCGTCTATCATGTTATTTGTTTCGGGCACTGCCCACAGGTAGCCGAAAAAGAACAGGGCACCCAGCGCACTGAGTACGACAAAGACGGAATGCCATCCAAAATGGGCTTGCAAAAATCCACCTATTATAGGTGCGAGTATGGGGGCGAGGGCAATGGCTGTGGCCATGTAGGACATTATTCTGGCGGCGTGGATTTCGCCGTATATGTCGCGTACTACAGCGCGGCTTACAGAAGGACCGCTGCCTCCGGCAAATCCCTGCAATACACGGGCTAAGATGAGTGCGCTCACTGTGGGTGCAAATAGGCAGCCCAGGCCCGCGAGCGCGTAACAGGATAGGCCGATGAGCAAGATGGGTCGTCGCCCAAATTGGTCAGAGAGGGGACCAAAGACGAGTTGTGCCGTGCCCAGTGCGATTAAGAAGAAGGTGACGGCGGGCTGGATGTGGGTGGGGTGGGTTTGAAACTCCTCAACCATTGCGGGCATTGAGGGCAAAAACATGTCAATGGATAAGGGTGGCAGGCCAGACAGGCCGGTTAGCAGGATGGGAATGAGGATGCGAGAGGTGGGAGATCGCTGTTCTGCGCTCAAATTATGTCCTTTTATCGGTAGGAGAGGCATCCCTGTCTCGATTTTTTAATGAGAGAGGGGACTAAATCAGGTACATAATAAACCAGATAATGACGATGGCGATAAAGGGCGAGATGTCCAGCCCGCCCATGTCGGGTAACAGACGGCGAATGGGTACGAGCACCGGATCTGTGATGGCGTATATTATTCTGATGAGTGGGTTGTATGGATTGGGATTTATCCACGAGATGAGTGCTCGCGCAATGATGATGTAGCCGTAAATTTTGAGGAGGGTTACTAAGAACATAAGAGGACCTTTCGAATGTGGTTTCAGAGGCGATGTGTTAAATTATCAGTTTGTGCGAGAAAAGCAACGGAAAAGCCAGGACTGATTGGCGCGTGTTTTTTCGGAGTCAGAGGTTTTTTGGATGTTGCACACGTTGGAAAATTTTGGTATTAATAAGCGATTGTCATCGCGGCATGATTAAAGCCGTGATCCAGGAGGTTTTTATCTGACCACAAGGACTTTGTGATGCGCTCTGTATATTTTTCTCTTCTGATCTGTCTTTTGCCGCTTCAGGTGCTGGCAAGTTCGCCGGCATATCAAAAGGTCGCCGATGTTTCGCTTGCAGGGTCGCTTTCTCTCCAGCACTATCGCCTCGCCAATGGCCTTCAGGTTGCGATTGTGGAAGACGATACCCGCCCCGTTGTGACGTGTCAAATTGCCTATCGCGTGGGGTCTTCTCACGAGGCACCTGGTCGGCAGGGCATGGCGCATCTGGTCGAGCACCTCGCGGTGGTTCGCTCATTCTTAGAGTCGTTCTACCTTTTGGACGCGCCACACAGCAATGCCAGTACGTCGAAAGATGGTACGAAATACTACGCGACTGTTCCCAAAGCACAACTGGATATGCTGATCGCCAGTTTTGCCTGGGGTATGACACAGTTTGATGTTTCTCAGGAAGCATTCGATCTGGAAAAAGAGGTCGTTTTGGGTGAATGGGCACGCAGCGCCAACAGTGCGCGTCGGCTTCTCTATAGAAAATTATATGCCCGCATGTTTGCAGGACATCCCTATCGGTACGATATTCTGGGTCATCGTGATACGATTAAGACTTTTACTTTGGAGCAAGCAACTGCATTTCACAAGCGTTATTATGTGCCGAATAATGCTTGTCTGGTAATTGTCGGCGATGTAAAAGGGGCTGATATTTTGCCCGTTGTGGTTCAACATTTTGGGGAGATTCCGAAGGACGAGGGGTTTATTCCCGACGATGTTGATACGTTGGAGAGCGTATCTGTTCCCCAGGATTCCCTGCAATCTACAAGTGGGTTGCATACTTCTGTTTGGGGTGTTTGGCATATTCCAACAGATACGCATCCGGACTTTTATCCTTTGTATTTGTTTGATAAAGTGCTTTTTGATGGTGAATATTCTCTTCCTCGCCAAAGACTAATTGGTTCGGGAAAAGTGCTTGGAGTCAATTCCTACGTTAGCTATATGCGCGATAAAGGGCTGTTTTATTATATAGCTGACTTACCTTCGGGTGCGCGTTATGACTTTGAGGCAATGCCACAAATTATTCAAACGGTTGTCGATTCTTTGTCTGAGGAGCACCTTTTGCTGGCGAGAAGCGAAGCGCGTAAGATTTTATATCGCACGATAACCAGTCAGTCTCGTCTGGCAAATATGATCTCTTCAGGATTTATTCGCACCAGCGATCCTACCTATCGTCTTAAGTGGATGCAGAATCTCGATGGGATTACTGTGGCGGATGTCAAGCGAGTGGCGAAACAATATCTTTTAGATCAACCACCCCGCACCTTTGTCCTGTACACGTCTTCAAAGCGACCACCATCGCGGCGCATGTGGCTTTATATGGGTATTTTGTGGGTTCTCATGGGCCTGGGAGGATTCTGGTACTGGCGACGGCGAGTACTTGTAATCGGGTTATTTGCAGTCCTTTGCAATATTTCGGCAGCAGATGCAGAAATTCCCAATCACAAGCTGTATTACGTGCAGGATACGCGCGTGCCGCAAACGCGGCTTTCAATGAGGTATTATACAGGAGGAGATCTGCAGGAGACATTGGAGACGCGCGGTTTGTCTGTTGCTTTTCTTCGTCTGATTAATCTGGCATTACACGGGGAAGATAAAAAAGAAATGGACCGGCTTGGCGCAGAGTTCTGGTTCAATATTTCTGACCGCTATGTCACCATTGGTATGACCGTGTTTAGCGAAAATTTGGATGCAGCCTTAAAACGCCTGAAAGTGATGATGGAAGATCTCAAATTTTCTGAAGAACTGCTGAATAGGGAACGGGCGCGGATAATAGACGATTTTGAAGAATATATTAACGACCATAGGGGAACGGAAATTTTCAGGTATCACCTGTACAAATACGACAGATACCGGCGGGAGGGCACGCGCACAGCACTCGAAAATTTGACAGCGCAAGACTTGCAACAATTTTGGGATCAGACCCTGCACGCAAAAGTTCTCTTTTTTAGAGTGACTTCCGATCTGAGTAAATCGGAAATTGCACGCAGTTTGCGCGTGATGACATATAATCGACCTCGGGATGGTTTTTCGCCACATCCTCGGCCAAAACGCAAAGAGATCAGGGGCTTGCACGCTTTAATTTTCCCAGAAGTCCATCCGGCTGATTTTTGCAATTTAATAACAAATGGCTTGCCCCGCACGCACGAGGATTGGTTTGCACAAACGGTTTTGGTCAATGCGCTGAACCGTCTGTTGTTCATTCGGCTACGTGAACAAAAGGGCTGGTGTTATTCGGCTGGCGTGAGTATTCGGGAATGGACATCACCGCCAATACTGTATTTTGGGGCTAATCCTCGAGATGTTTATACTTCTAAGCTGATTCCCGAGATGTTTCGGTTGATTTACCATTGTTTGTCCGAGCCAGATTTTTGGACGCAGGTAGAGAAAGGACGCGAAAGGCTCAAGCGGGCGTATCATCTGCAACTCGGTCCGCAGACCAGGCTCAGTCAGCAGGTGCGCTATGACCGCGATGGGGTGCCCGCTCTTTCGCTGGCGGAATACGAGTCGGCTATTGATGGGGTGACAGAAGAGGATATTCGCCGCGTTTTCTGGCGACTGTTGAACCATCAGGTCAAGGATTTTTTAATGCTTTTTTTGGGGGATACTGACCGCATTAAAGACGCATTGAGGCGGGGGGATATCATGGGCAGGACGACGGTTTTTGATATTCAGACTCTGCTTGAGTAATAATTTTATTTTATAGTCTTGACGTTGTTTTTGAAGTTGGCTATGTTTTATATGCCGCGGGTTGCCTCAGCATTTCTGTTTATTTCCTCCCTCCCGATAAATAGGGTGCTGTTGGCAGCCCGCTTTTTTATTGACAGGGTTATTTTTGGAATTTATTTTGCTTTTGTAGCAGAAGTACAAAGCCTTTGAGGGTGTCGGGAGGGAGCCCTCACAGGCTTTTTTATTTTATAAATAAAAAAAGAGGCGCTGGTTGGGAGGGTATAACCAACGCCTCAAGGGATGTTGCATGGTACCGGATTAGACGCATTTGTATAGAAAAGAGTTCCAGGAAAGAATAACGGCGTTGACTCAGCCGGGGTATAGGAGTCAACGCCGATATTTTTGCGACACGCTTTGTCGCATATTCTTTTACTTTTAAGGGATGGAAAGGTTCCCGAATGGTGTGATTTTTTGTTGGCTCAAACAATTTTTAACTTTTTGTTTTATGGTATATATTGTTGAATCTCTAAAAGATGTGATCATGGAGAAGCTATGCTGAATAAAAAAATAGAACGCTGGGGGCTGTGGCTCGGGCCGGTAATTGGGATGGGAATCGCGGTTTTTGGAGATCTCAAGCCGGGGCATCCCGAGGTGACACATACGGCAGGTGTGGCCTGCTGGATGGCGGTTTGGTGGATGACAGAGGCCGTGCCTTTGGCTGCGACGGCACTGTTGCCCGTGGTGCTGTTTCCCTTGCTGGGTATTATGAGCGGGCAAGAGGTTGCGCCGCTTTATTTGAATCATATTATCTTTTTGTTTGTCGGTGGTTTTATGGTGGCACTGTCCATGCAGCGCTGGAATTTACACCGGCGAATTGCCCTTCGCTTGCTGCTCCTTTTTGGGGGGTGTCCCCGGTGTATCCTGACGGGTTTTATGCTGGTAACGGCGTTTTTGTCTATGTGGATTTCCAATACGGCGACAACGATGATGATGGTGCCTATTGCGCTTGCAATTGTGGTCAGGATGGAAGAGCAGGGTGTGGCAAATAGTTCTTTTGGCACAGCCGTATTTTTGGGTGTGGCTTATGCGGCTTCGATTGGCGGAAGTGCAACGCTTGTGGGCACGCCGACCAATTTGTCTTTTGTGAGGATTCTATCGATTCATTTTTCAGAGGTTCCCGAGATTTCGTTTGCGACGTGGTTTGCTTTTGCCCTGCCTCTGGCATGTGTGATGCTCGTTTGTGCGTGGGGTGCGCTTTGTCTCGTTTTTGGCATTCGCGGGCGAGGTGATGATATTGATATGAGTGCGGTGCGTGCGCAATATGTCGAGTTGGGACCAATGTCATTTGCCGAGAAGATCGTGCTGGCCGATTTTGTGTTGTTGGCACTGTTGTGGTTGTCGAGACGCCCTATTCAAATTGGCGATTGGACGCTGCCGGGCTGGTCTCAGTTTTTCGAATCTGGCGGCTTGATAACCGATGGGTCGGTTGCTATGGCAATGGCTCTGATTTTGTTTGTTGTGCCCGCGCGAGATGGCGCGAGATCCAGGGTGATGGATTGGCAAACGGCGGGCAACGTGCCCTGGCATATTGTGTTGCTGATTGGCGGTGGGTTTGCGCTGGCAAGTGGGTTTAAGGAGTCGGGGTTGTCGCTCTGGTGCGCGCAGCAGTTGGAGGGTATGGGTCGCTTGCATCCTCTATTTTTGGTCGGTGGTTTGTGTGTGATGATGACTTTTTTGACTGAGTTGACTTCCAATACGGCAACGGCAGAGATGTTTCTTCCGGTTTTGGCGGCGTTATCTGTGGGTGTGGGTCTCAATCCATTGTTGCTGATGGTTCCCGCCACGTTGTCGTGTTCTTGTGCGTTTATGTTGCCGGTAGCTACGCCACCCAATGCGATTGTGTTTGGCACGGATAGAATTTCTATGCGCGATATGGCGCGTGTGGGCGTGTGGTTGAATTTGATTGGGGCTGTGATGATTACTGCTGCGATTGCTGTTGTTGGTCGCGTTGTGCTGGGTATTGAACTTGGGGTTATGCCCGATTGGGCGCAGTTAGAGTAGGGGTACGAGAGGCAGAATCAATCTGCGACCTGGGGCTCGCGGGTGGCAACTCGTGGCAGGATTTCCCCATTGCGCGTGAGGTCTTGCGCTTGAACCAGGCGCGCATAGAGTCCATCGCGGTCGATGAGGGAACTGTGGTTGCCCGTTTCGACTACGCGGCCTTCGTCGAGTACAGCAATGGTGGGCGACCGGCGCACGGTGGAAAGACGGTGGGCAATGACGAGGGTGGTGCGGTTTTGTGTGAGGCGATAAAGGGCTTCCTGGATAAGTGCCTCGGTTTCAACGTCAACAGAGGATGTGGCTTCGTCAAGGATGAGGATGGGGGCGTTCTTGAGCAGTGCTCGGGCAATGGAGAGGCGTTGTTTTTCACCGCCGGACAAGCGCACGCCGCGTTCTCCAACCACGGTGTCATATCCTTTGGGCAGGTCGCGGATAAAGGCATGGGCATTGGCTGCTTGCGCGGTTTCTCGCACCGTGCGTTCGGTTGCATCTGGATGACCGAAGATCAGATTTTCATATACTGTGCCGTGAAATAAGAAGACGTCTTGAAGGACTGAGGCAATGTTTTGGCGCACAAAAGAGAGGGGCAGATCGCGCAGGTCATATCCGCCAATGCGAATCGCGCCTTCCTGGGGGTCATAAAATCGGGGCAAGAGGTTGGCGAGGGTTGATTTGCCCGCTCCCGTAGGTCCAACGAGTGCGAGGATATCTCCTTCGCCAATGTACAGGTTGATGTCGTGCAAGACGGGTGTGTTGGGATCATACCCAAATGTGAGCGCGTCAATGTTGATATCATAGGTGATGGTTTTGGGCACGGTGACACCGGGCGCGTCGATAATTTCCGGACGGATGGCGAGGAGTTGAAAAACGCGTTCTGTGCTGGCGGCGGCTCTTTGCAATACATCGTTAAAAGATGCCAGTTGCAAAAAAGGCTGGTAGATGTGGCCCATATAGACAATAAAGACAAATAGATCGGCTACCGAGATGCTGTCATTGAGGGCCATGTTGCCACCGCTCCAGATGACGAGTACAATACCCAATCCGCCTGTGGCTTCGATGATGCCAGCGGGCAGGAGCGAGACTGTGTTGGCTTTTATCAAGCGGTCGTGAAAGGTGGCGCTGCGGCGGGTCACCTGGCGGGCGCATTCCCGCTCGCGGGCAAATGATTTGATGACAGCAATGCCCGACATGTTATCTTGCACGAGGGCGGCGAGTTCAGAAAGGCGCTCGCGCACTGCATGCCACATGGTGCGCACTTTGGATACATAGCGATATACGAGAAATGCCGTGAGCGGAATGGGCAATATGGCGATGAGGGCGAGTTCTGGGTTGAGGTAAAAGAGCACGGCGACCATGGATATGGGGATAACCGTGGCGAGTGCGGTTTCGGGAATGCCGTGTGCAATAAAGTCTTCGATGGCTTCGATGTCGTTGATGGATCGGGCCATGAGATTGCCGGTGCGCTGGCGATTGAAAAAGCTGTGGGATAGGTTTTGCAGGTGCTTATACACGCGCGTCATAAGTGCGTGCATCACGCGATAGGCAGTGACGTGGGAAAAGAAGCCGTAACCATAACGAGAGACGCCGCGGAGCAGGTAAACCCCAAGGAGTAAGAGGCTGATTTCTACGAGGTCTCCTGCGGGTTTTGCTTCGGTGAGCCACTGGATGAGTTTGCGAATGAGCAATGGTGGGATAAGGTTGGCCGCCGCAAAGATAAGTCCACAGGCGATGCAGCAGGCCATAAAGAGACGGCGACCTTCGAGGAGGTCGTAGATTTGTTTGATAAAGGCCATAAATTTATTTTGCCTTGAGGTTCGTTATGGTTGTGGCCCAAACCTATTATCTGATGGGATAGAAGTCAAGAGAATAGAATGGAGAGAATGACAATGGTGATTAAAACAGAAGAAGAATTGATTGGTCAGATGACAACCCCATCACCCGAGGTTGTCGAGGCGGTGTCAAAGTTAGATGGTCCCGTGATGATTTTGGGCATTGCGGGAAAGATGGGACCGACTTTGGCAGAGTTGCTGTTGCGCGCTGGCGCAGATGAGGTGATTGGCGTGTCGCGGTTTTCCAATCCGTTGGATCGCGATGATTTGGAGGCGCGGGGTATTGCGACGATCAAGTGCGATTTGCTGGACGATGAGGGTCTGGCGCGGTTGCCTCGCGTGCCGTATCTCTATTTGATGGCCGGGCATAAGTTTGGGGCAACGGGCAATGAGCCGTTGACCTGGGCGATGAATGCGGTATTGCCCGCAAAAGTTATGCAACAGTTCCCAGATTCGCGCATGGTTTATGTATCTTCTGGCAATGTTTACGAATTTGCTTCGGTGAAAGGTTCGGGTGCTCAGGAGGATGCTGCTGTCAATCCGATTGGCGAATACGCCATGTCCAGGCTGGGCGGTGAACGGCTTGCCGAGTTTTATTGCAAAGAGAATCAAACACCTCTGGCAATTGTGCGTTTGTTTTACGCGACTGAGTTGCGCTATGGCATTATTTTGGATATTGCCGAAAAAATAAAATCCGAGACCCCTATTGATCTATCTATGGGTCATGTCAACCAGATCTGGCAGGGCGATGCGAATGCGTATTTGGCGCAGATGTTTCCGCTTTGTGCATGTCCTGCACGGGTGGTGAATATGACGGGTAGAGATGTGTTGTCGGTGCGCGATTTGGCTTTGCAACTGGGTGAGCATATTGGTATTGATCCCGTGTTTGAAGGAGAAGAGCGCGAGACGGCACTGTTGGGTGATGCTGGGGTGCTGTTTGAGGAGATGGGCCCCCCGCAGGTGCCGGTTGAAGAAATTGTCTCGTGGGTTGCACACTGGGTTATGAGCGATGGACGCACGCTGGGTAAGCCGACAAAATACGAGTCGAGGACAGGGAAATTTTAGAAGGAGTACAAAACCATGATAAAAGCAGGGATTTCAGAGGTGAATATCACGCCGCCAGTGGGGATTTCGATGTGTGGATTTGCCGGGCGCGAAGGGCCATCTGAGGCGATACACGACGAGTTGTTTGCCAGAGCACTGGTGCTGGATGACGGCAAAACGCAGGTCGCAATTGTGGGGGCCGATGTGATCAGTTTTGCGCCGGATCTGGTCAATCGAATCCGGGATCTAATTGAACAGTCAGTCGGGATTCCCGGGGGACATGTTTTGCTCAATGGGTCTCATTCCCATTCGGGACCCTCGGTGATGGCTTTCCGATGTATGGGCGACCGCGATGCAGCTTATGAAGATGTGTTGTGCCGCAAGATTGTTGGAGCAATTAAAATGGCGGTAGAAGGGTTGATACCCGCATCGCTTTCGCAGGGGCGAGCACCCGTGCGTATTGCGCATAACCGCAGAGAGATGCGCGATGGGCGCATTGTGTTGGGGCATCACCCCAGAGGTCCCGAAGCACCATGGGTTGATGTGGTGCGCGTGGATACAGCAGGCGGTGTACCTGTGGCTGTTGTATTTGCGACTGCGGCGCATCCCGTGAATTTGAATGCGCTGTCGATCAGTGCAGAGTTTCCGGGATATGCCGCGCAATTTGTGCGGGATAATTTGGCAATGCCTCTGTTTTTGCAGGGTTGTTGTGGGGATATCAATTGTTCTCCAAAGGACGGGAAATTTGAGGGGTGCGAGTTGCTGGGCACGCGCCTGGGCGCGGCAACCGTGACGGCTGCGTTACATGCCGAGACGTTAGAAGGCGATGTTTTAGGGGTGAATAATCGGGTTGTCGAGTTGCCTCTTATGGTACCCGATGTCGATGAGGCAGAGAGAGCACTTGCAGATGCCACAGCGAATTTGCAACGCGTGCGTGGGGACAAAAATATAACGCCTTACCGACGACGCCAACAATACGCGGGGATGGTCGGGTGGGCAAAAGATTATGTGCAGGCTGCGAGAAGAGGCGGAAGTCCAACGGAGTCGTTTGAGATTCAGACCATGCATATTGGCAATTTGGCAGTGGTGGGATACCCGGGGGAGATGTTTGTAAATTATCAGTTGTTTTTAGATGATGCTTCTCCTTTTGATAGAACTGTCGCACTGGGATATACCAATGGGTGTATTGGGTATGTTCCGACTGCGGATGACTATCCTGTTGGTGGATACGAAGTCGAACAAGCTTTTAAGTATTATGGAACGTTAATGATTGGTGAGGCGTGTGAAGATATGATTAAAACGACGACAGTTGATCTGCTGAGAGAGATGTGAAAAGTGTCTATATATTGTATAATAAAGCATTTGTACCACTTGAAGTTGTAGAAAGTACTTGACAGATTGCACGTATTAGTATAGATATACTTTTTGGGAGAGTGTTTAGTTGGTGGAGGCTCTATATAAGCGCGGGTTATGTACACACGAAGAGCCACCACGTCGCATCAAGCCATATTCCGACAGTACACATGGTACGGGGAGCCATTGGTACTGTTGTGGGGGCTGCAATGTATCGAAAAGTTGTCTATATGATGCTGGTCGTGCTTTTTCCCCTTTCGGGATACGCGCAATCAGATATCGATATTGATTTTGACGATAACGGTGTCGTTGATCTGCAAGATCTTTTGGCTCTGACCGAAGCCTTTGGTTCATATGATGCGAAGTATGATTTGCACCCGGATGGCGTGATTGATTTTAAAGATCTTATCATTTTTGCCGGTGCGTACAATCAGGAAGATACTTCTGAATCCGTCACCGAGGAAGTCGAGGAGCGTGAAGCCTCTGCTCAGGTCGAATTTTTTGAGCTTTTGACGCCGAATAGCCGGCCAAATGATCTGGCGATTGACTCTCGAGGGTATATATGGTTTACAGAGATGGGGGCCAATGCGATTGGCCGATTAGAGCCGCGCACGGATACGATTCGCCGATTTTCTTTGACCACGCCGGGTGCACAACCACACAGTATTGCCCTCGATAGCCAGGGGCACGTCTGGTTTTCAGAAATTGCCGCCAACCGCATTGGCCTGCTGGACCCCTTTTCCGATGATATCCAGGAGTTTACTGTTCCGACTCCGGGCAGTCGGCCAATGAGTTTGAAATTTGACGATCAATGGCAGCTCTGGTTTATCGAGAGTGCCGCCGATCGCATTGCCCGGCTGGATCCCGTCACCGAGACGATAGAAGAATTTTCAATTGGTGAGGAAGATATCACACTTGGTTCGCTTCAGATAGATGATGGCGGGCGGGTCTGGTTCGTCGATCACGAACAAAGTCAGTTGGGTATGCTTGATCCCGATACTGAAAAGATTACCACCTATTCGCTTCCAGATAGTGGTTTTGCTATTGGGCAAATGGGATTGGATTCAGTGGGGAAGCTGTGGTTTACGGATACGGATTCGACAAGGCTGGGCATGTTTGATACTATCACCAAGCAAACGCGCTATTTCCGATTTCCCGAAGAGATGGAATCTCCTTATGCTTTGCAGGTCGATTCGAATGATCGCGTGTGGGTCGGTGGACAATCGTCGGGATGGCTAACCAGTTTTAGTTTGCAAGATACAACGTTTACGCTCTATGAGATTTCCGATGATGATGTTGAGGTCAAAAACTTGCGCGTTGATCCCAGAGGTGTTGTCTGGATCGTCGATTCAACCGGGAACCGGATTGGACGTATTGAAACGTCGAATTAGCTGTTTATCTCATCACCAGAGGAAAATTCGGTTTTAAAGATAAGCAGGGAAGACAAATTCAGGTTGAAGCACCCTTAGATAATTGGGGTGCTTTTTTATTTTTTTGACCAAAAAGGCGTTGACACACCGGAAGGCACATACTATATACTTTTACGCTAAAATTATGAGGGGTCAACGGTTATGAAATATTGCAATATCATTTTTTGTTTTGTTCTTATCGGGTTGCTAATTTTGCCATGTGATGCCGATCAATTGGTGCTGATGTCGCCACATTCAGATGAGATTCAAAACGAGTTTGAGTCGGCTTTTGTGGCTTTTTATCAAAAGGCCACAGGGCGAGATGTGCGGGTAGAATGGCTCGATATCGGTGCGGGTACGAGTGCGATTTTGCGTTATATCAAATCGGAATTTGGGCGATCGCCAGAGGGCATTGGAATCGATATATTTTTTGGCGGGGGCACCACGCCTTATGTGGATTTGTCTGAGCGTGGGCTGTGTCGGCCCTATCGGTTGTCCGATGCCGCGCTCAATCGATTGCCAGCGCAGATTGGGGGGGTCCCGCTCTACGATTCGGCCTATCGATGGTATGGTGCAACGCTGTCTGGTTTTGGCATTGTGTACAATCGTCGCGTGCTTGAAATTTTGAATTTGCCCATCCCCCAAACCTGGGCAGATTTGGGCGCGCCGGAATTGTTCTCGTGGGTTGGTTCGGGCGATCCGCGCAAGAGTGGTAGCGTTCACATGGCTTATGAATTAATTTTGCAGGCGTATGGCTGGGAAAAGGGATGGGAAGTGATTACTACCATGGGGGCCAATGTGCGAAATTTTGGACAAGGTGGTTCTTATGCCCCCAAAGAAGTTGCCGTAGGCGAAGTGGCTTATGGTCTATCCATAGACTTTTATGCATGGGCACAAGTTGCAGAAGTGGGTGATGGATACGTGGGCTTTGTGATGCCCGACAATTTGACCATTGTCAATCCCGATGGGATCGCCATATTAAAGGGTGCGCCAAACCTGGAGGTGGCACAGGTGTTTTTGGAGTTTGTGATGTCCGATGCGGGACAAAAGCTCTGGTTTTTAAAAAAGGGCGTGCCGGGCGGTCCTGTCGCAAAGCAGTTGAATCGATTTACCGTATTGCCCGATCTATACACGCGCTATCAGAGTGATGCTGCGGTGACGTTAAATCCCTTTGAATGGCGTTCCGATTTGATATACGATGCCGAATTGGGCAGCGGGCGATGGCGCGTATTGAACGATTTGATCGGCGTGATGGTCATTGACTCACAGCGGGCATTGCGAGTAGCCTGGAAGGACGCGATGACAGATGGCGTGTCAGAAGAGGAACGCAAGGCGCTATCATCTGTTCCCATTTCAGAGGCCGAAGCATTGAAGTTGGAACAATTATGGGGAGATGCCGAGGCGCGCAATCGCACGATGGCTGATTGGACGGATTTTGTGCGCGATAAATACGGTGCTCGCGATTTGCCTTTTTCTGTGCGTATCACCAATGCGATTACTCTGTTTTTCCCTATGGGTATTGCCGGTTGTGTGGTGGCTTATTTGTGGCGTTTGCGCAGGAACTAAAAAGGGTGCGACACATGTTTGGGATTAAGCTGGAAAATGTGACCAGGCGTTTTGACAATGTTCTGGCATTGGATCGCATCAATTTGGAAGTTGAAGCGGGGGAGTTCTTTTTTTTATTGGGTCCCTCTGGTTGTGGCAAAACCACATTGTTGCGCATTTTGGCGGGTTTTGATCAGCCCGAGAGTGGTCGGGTGTTTTTTGACGAGCGCGATGTGACTGCTGTGCCTCCGCACGAGCGCAATACGGGCATGGTGTTTCAGAATTATGCGTTGTGGCCTCACATGACGGTTTGGAAAAATGTGGAATACGGCCTTACGATGCGCAATATGCCGCAGCACGAGCGCGACCAAAAAGTGAAGCGCGCTCTGGAAATGGTTCAGATGAGTGGTTATGCCGAGCGGTCGCCCAATCAGCTTTCGGGGGGGCAGCAACAGCGCGTGGCACTGGCGCGGGCGCTGGTCATAGAACCGGGTGTTGTGTTGTTGGACGAACCGCTTTCCAATCTGGATGCGCGATTGCGATTGGAAATGCGCGAGCAGTTACAGGATTTGCAGCGCACGTTGGATGTTACGATGATTTATGTGACACACGATCAAAAAGAAGCGCTGGCAATGGGGGCGCGCATTGCGGTTATGCAAATGGGCAAGGTAGCGCAAATTGGCACGCCGCGGGAGGTTTACAGACAACCGCTCACGCGATTTGTCGCGGATTTTATTGGCGAGATCAATTTGATTTCCGGGGAGATAAAATCTGTGGAATCCGATGAGGTGGCCGCTACAACAGATGTGGGAGATATTCGCGGGCAGGCGGGACATGAGGGTATTCAGGTGGGGGATCGGGTGTTGTGTGCGATTCGACCCGAGGCGATGGATTTTCTTTCGGATGAAGCTGGGGCGGCAGATAATGTCATTTTTGGGCGCGTGCGGCGTGCGATTTATCTGGGCGAGGTCGAGCAATTTTTTGTTGAATTGGCGAGCGGCGATCAGATCAAGTTAATTAAGTACGGCGCGATCCCGCAGCACGTACAACCCGGCGATGAGGTGCGACTGGGGTTTTCGCAGGTGGTCATGTTGCGCGATGAAGCGGAGGACCGCGATGAGGCGGTTTGACCTCAATTGGCCCACGCTTGTTTTTTTGGTGGGGTTGATCGTTTTTTTTGGTTTGTTTTTGTTTTATCCCCTGTGGTATGCCTTTGTGCAGTCGCTGGTGGTCGATGGCAGGTTCACGTTTGCGTTTTACGAATTGATGGTGACGAGTCCAGTTTATCAAGAATCTATTCTCAATAGTTTTCGACTGGGCATGATTACGACTATTGCGACTACGTTGCTCAGCTTGCCTCTGGCGTTTTTGCTGGTGCGATACGATTTTGCTGGCAAAGGGTTTCTCAATGGTTTGATTCTGGTGCCGATGGTTTTGCCCCCGTTTGTAGGGGCGATTGGCATGAAGCAGATGTTTGCGCGTTTTGGCTCTATCAATTTGCTGCTTCTGGATTTGGGGCTTATAGATCAGCCTGTAGATTGGTTTGGTGGCGGTGGCTTTGTGGGCGTGGTGATTTTAGAGGTGCTGCATCTCTATCCCATTATGTATCTCAATGTGGCCGCTGCACTTGCCAATGTCGATCCGAGTTTGGAAGAGGCGGCGCGCAATATGGGTAGCAGCGGATTTCGGCTTTTTCGCACGGTGACGTTTCCGCTGATGTTGCCGGGCTATTTTGCCGGGGCAATTATTGTTTTTATCTGGGCGTTTACCGATTTGGGGACGCCGCTTATTTTTAATTATCGTCAGGTCGTGGCGGTCGAGATTTTCAATTCTATTGAGGATATTAACGAAAATCCGATGGCTTACGCACTCGTTGTCTTTGTGTTGTTGTTGACGGTTTTTTTCTTTTATCTGTCAAAGGCGACGCTGGGCAATCGCCGCTATGAGATGATTGCGCGAGGGTATATCAGTTCGGGGTCGCGCCCTGCTTCTCGCGGGATGACTGTGTTGATTTATGCCGCGATGTTGTCGCTTACGGGTATTGCTCTGATTCCGCATATGAGTGTGTTTTTGACGTCTATTGCCGAGCGCTGGTTTATGGCTGTGTTGCCCCAGGAGACGACGGGGCGATTTTATACGATGGTTTTTGAACATCCGATGTCTCTATCCAGTATTGAGATGAGTTTGATATTGAGTGTGTTGAGTACGACCCTGGATATTGTTCTGGGCATTGCCATTGCCTATTTGCTAACGCGCACCCGCATCCCGTATAAGGGCGTTTTAGATGCGATGGCGATGTTGCCCTTAGCCCTGCCCGGTCTGGTGCTGGCTTTTGGGTATCTGGCGGGGTATTCGGGCACTTTTTTAGATGCGCGGCACTATCCCGTGCCTTTGCTGGTTATTGCTTATGCGGTGCGGCGGTTGCCCTATATGGTGCGCGCGGCGTATGCTGGATTTCAGCAGACGAGTGTGACGCTGGAAGAGGCGGCTCAAAATTTGGGGGCTTCCCGGTTGCGCACGCTTTTTCAGATTACCTTTCCGCTGATTTTAGCCAATCTGGTGGCTGGCGGTATTTTGTGTTTTGCATTTGCAATGCTCGAGGTTAGCGATAGTTTGATTTTGGCACTTAAGGACGAATACTATCCCATTACCAAAGCGATTTACGCACTTATGGGGCGTATGGCAGATGGCGCGTATTTGGCCAGTGCGATGGGTGTTTTTGGTATGGTGTTGCTGATTGTGAGTTTGTTTTTGGCCGGGCGATTTTTAGGCAGGCGCATGGGCGAGTTGTTCCGCGCCTAAATGAATATGCAAAAGAGTTTGTGATGAACTTACGGAGATGGATCATTATCTTTTCCGGGGGTATGATAGGCATGGTCAATGCGGCGTCGGGTAAGTGCGTTTGCGAGCGCACCGGAATACGATGTGTGGCAACAAGATCACGAGGCGCATATTGTGCATCATCGGGGGATGAAGGCGATTTTCTGATTTTTGCACAGGGATTTGGCAAACCAGTGAGTGGAAAACCTGTGGCTCTCAGGAATGGAGGAGAGAGGTTGGGGTCGTGATGGTTTGAGGCCGCTATAACTAAAAAAAAGCCGCCACATTGTGTGACGGCTTTTTTTTTACTCAGAATGCGATTTGTCCCAGATGGGTTTTACTTTTTCGATAACTTCGGCATCGGTCGGGCTGGATGCGACGATGTTTGTAAATTCTTCGGCTTCTACCCCAAGTTCCTCCAGGAACTTTCTGTCAGCTGGTCACGGATAGATGTAGTCACCGATGCAGCCTCGCAATTTGGCGCGGGCTTTATCTGTAATGCGCGGGAGCCAGGGCATGTCGCCCATGTAAAGCTGACGACTGCGCGGTCTAAAATCGACGGCAGAACTGAGTTTGTCCATTGATTCCTCCTTCAGGTATAATGGCTTTTACATGTCATAACATAGTGATTTTGCCAGTGAATAGCAAGTTAGAAAGTGAACCCGCCAGTTGAATAAGGTCATATAAATTCTCGCAGATTGATTTGTTCCATGCCATCTTTAATGTATTCTAAACTCTCACGATTTGATAAATCCAGTATGGGATGCTCAAAACCAATTTTCTCCGCCAAAATACTTGCTACTTCTTTAGTCCAGTGGGTCATACTCATTTGAACAATATTGCCATTTATGGCTTCAGCCATTTGGACAATACGACTGCGTTCACCAATTCTATCGACTAAAATAATTGTAGACATGTAATGTGTCTGTCTGCCCAATTCTATCTCTCTTTCAAACCTCGATACTTTATCCAAAGATATCTCTGTATTCCCCGGCCCAATAAAACCAATGTCGAATCTTACGCCGACGCCTGGTTCATATAAAAGGGTGGCATCACTCTCTCGTTTTTTCCCTCGGTCAGATAACCAGAAAACTTTGTTGGCCTCATCAGTATTTTGGAGATCAATTTTCCGAAAGCCCAATAATGAGAGAAGAGAACCCAATATAAGCTTTTCAAACAACTTCCCATACATTGATTTTTCGGAACCTCTAATTGCTAATGTTTGAGTGCCAATAGCAGCAAAAAGATAGAGAATGAATGGCCAATCCACCTTGCATTCCACACCCTGAATTTTCAAAATACCTTCGAGTTCCCCATAGTCAATTTTACATTTATCCGTAGATTGTCTAAGTGATTCCTCAAGAGCATTGAGGTAATTATCAAATTCATTATCCCTACTTCTCAATACATTCTGGATACTTTTTCCTGTTAGACCGATACACCATTGTAAAAAAAGTTTTCTCTCACTCGATATTCTTGATCTCAGTTCGGTTTTTACAATCTCCGGGATCTTATCGACAAAATCCTCAATATCTTGACCAGACCTGAGAAAAGTCACAAATAGTGCAGCATTTGAAAGCGTCAATCTTCTCCGGGTCAATCCCTCGGTTAAAGAACGGATATTCCCACCACACAGGACAGAGGTCACAACTTCTTTAACGATATCCTCACCAATCCTGTCAATTACTTCAACACCTCGATACCTTGCCAGAGATTCACCAATACGGGGAATATTTTGCGATATTGTCTCATAAAACATTGGTTTCTCCGGTTCTAAAATTCAATATAGTGCTTGATGGGTGCGACTGGGTCACAGTTTATCCAATTCACTTCTTCAACTTCCTGTTGCAACCAGTTCTCAATATTCTTCTTAATTTCATTAACATATTCTTCATTGATTTCAAATAGTACAAATCTCCTATTGAGTTTGGAGGCAGCTTGCCCAACTGTGCCAATACCCGCGAAGGGATCGAGAATGACATCATTCTTAAATGAATAGTATCGAATCACTTTCTCTGCAAGTTCTAATGGGAATATTGCTGGATGCTTTTTGCTGTGAGCAGGATGAATTTTCCAGATATTGGTTACTTCATACCCATCCTCAATTCGAGACTCTTTAACTCGTTTTTGATCTGGATGTTTTCTAATATGCCAATCAATCAATTTCTCCGTACTCTTTCGATAGACCAAAATATATTCTGTTATGGGGACAGATTTGTATTGTAACGGATTTCTGTCAGCCGAAAATCTTCTGCCTCGTCCGGTTGCCCACCCGGCACCTTCCGGTTTCACCCATATTATATCATCTATAAACTCAAATCCTTCTTCGATAAAAATTCTGTGAATATCAAAAGGCACTGCTATTCTCTTAGAAGATTCGTTTCGACTTGCTCTGCGAATCAACACAGGTGCTATGTTTATGACAAAAAACCGTCCTTCATTTAGAACTCTATGACACTGATGTATGATTTTTCTCATTTTGAGTAAGTATTCGTCGTATTGGATGTAATCAGAATATTCAGGTCGAGCATTATAGTAGGGAGGAGATGTGAAGACGAGGTCAACCGATTCAGATGGTGTTTCCGAAAGCAGTTCTTCACTATCTCCCAAACCAACCGAATTTCTCAAATTTGAAATTTTAGGTACACCCGCTTTTTTCCCTTTTTTTCTTTTACCGTTTGTGCGCCCGAGCAACCTTGCTTCTAAGACCTCCTTTTGAGTTGTCTTTGGCTCCTGTATTAAACTAGTATATGCGTCGATTACTATCTCGCCTATCTTATTGTTATCTTTACTCTTTAAGGGCACTCGCCAGAGATGATATCGGTCATCTACTTCTGGCAGGCCAAACTCTATTGCCTTGTTAAGATCGATATTTTGTAGATAATTGGTGGAAATCTGTTTTGCATCCTCAACATTTTTCACGCGATATTTCCGCTGATCGTAAACCGTTATTTTTTTTGACATAATATCTCCAATCACTCTACGAACACAAATTAAGTGGTCAGGAAAAAATTCGCTAACATTTGTTATCTTTTCTGATAGACTGGATTACTGGCGTTGTGCCTGCGGCGTGGCGGCTAAAACCATGCCGCAATGACACCTCTCCGGTGAACACAGGAGTTCGGTGGTTTAAGCCTGGCTTGACAGGGTGTAAGTCAGGGCAAATAACCTTTTTTGACTACTAAGGAATGTTTTTTAGATATAGTCAATTTATCGAAGAAAACAAGGACTTTCTACAGTTTACTATACTTTGAACAGGCGGTGTACAACTTCCCAAGAAGCTCATTTGAGGGTTTTAATGAATTGCATTATTCAATTTTATGACAATCTATTTTACGGCGTATGTGCTCAGCGTTGTATCGCCGTATTTTTTTTCTCGAGAGAGGGCGAGGTTGGGAAGGAATTTGGGTAGCGTTGTACGAGAGGCGTGTTGGACGAGAACGCGGGCGTTGGGAGCGAGTATCGGAATTGTTGCGAGGCGGGTGAGCATGGCGCAGGACATGGGTTGCCCGTCTAATTGCTGGTGATAGGGGGGGTCGAGGTAGATGATGTCAAATAGGGCTTTTAGATGCGCGAGTTGGGGCAAGAGTTTTTGCGCGGGACGCGCGTAGAGTTCAATACGGTCGTTGAGATGCCAATTGTCTATGAGCTGTGCGATGAAGCGGTTGCAGCGGCGGTCGGGTTCATTGATGACCACCTGCGCGCCGCGGCTGCAGGCTTCGAGGCCGATTTGCCCGGAGCAAGAGAAGAGGTCGAGGAAGTATTTGCCGCAGAGGATTTCGCCGAGGGAAGAGAACACGGCTTTTTTGACAAAGTCGGATGTGACGCGGGCATTGCCGTATTTTTTGTTGTTAAAAAGGATGCGGCGGCCCTTAAATTCGCCAGCGATAATACGCATAAGCGCACTTCGCGTTCGATGCTCTTGCCACTGACCAGGTCGGTTACGATGACTTCGAGTGCGTTGACGCCGGGTCTGACTTTGTTGAGTACGATTTCGACGTATTCGCGCTCGTCGGCTTCGCGTCCCGTGAGTTCGTTGGTGATGGCCACCTGGGGTTTGCTGGTTCTAAAGATGGTGCGCAACCCCGTGGCCACAGCGCCAAATACACCAACAGCGGGCATAGCACTGGAGCGAATGCGGTATTCGGTTTTGTAGCGGGTTTGTCCAAAGGTGTCTTTGGTCAGGTTGTAGATTTCAAAGTAGGCATAGACATTCTGCGTTGTAGCATAACTGCGCGTGGGAATGGGAATGATCCACACGTCTTCTTTTTGGAATTTTGCCGCGCCTTCTTCCGAGATGTTCGAGGCCAGTTGAATTTCGCTGACCTGTAGTTCCGAGATCTGGTAATCTCTGACTTGGAGTTCTTGCCGATAGAGTCCGGTGCGTCCAGAGATGAGGTCTTTCATTTGTACTTGAAGTTCGTATTTGCCAGGCGGTACCTGTGTCTTGATGATTTCAGGTACAAAAGCTCCCTGTTCGGTTGCGCTTGGTACTTGCGTGCCGTGATACGCGAACTCATCGGTTGTGCGATAGATGGATGTGTGACCTTCATTTGCCAGCGCATCGAATCAGCTTCTTGCTCAATTTCGACCTGCTCGGGCGGGATGCCGTAATAAATCTCGAGATTGGTTTGCCCGTCGGGCCCGCGGAAGTGCGCCAGATCATAGTAGAAATTGAGTATATCGCCGGGAAGTCCAGGGCGATAAAAATCGGGCGAAGTCGATACGGCTTGCTGATAGATGACTGCTGGCATGTGTTCGGTCATGCGGGCGATATAAGTGATGGCTTCGGCATCTTCGGTTGTGGCTTCGGGCAATGGGGCAAAGTCATAGCGTCCATTGCCCCATTCGTCGGTGAATGTGAACTCTATGCCCCCATTGAGTTGAATATAGGTCCAGGTTTCCCAGGGCACAGTATCAATTTCACTGCCAATGGTAACAGGTGAATAGCGGCCAAATTGCAAGCGGGTGTTGAGTTGCCCCGTCTGCTCGTCCAAAACGCTTGGGATGGTGCCATCGCGATCAAATGGATTGCGCTCAAAACCGAGCCTGAAGTCCGAGGCCTCACCGCCTTCGGCCTCGGGGAGTTCGCCCATACTTTCATCGACGCCTTCGCTAGCTTCCTCGGACGTAAAACTCTCGTCGCCGATGTCGGCAGGACTATCTGGATCGAAGAGAGAGCCAGTCGCGCGGTTGGTGCGAATGGGGAAGACCGGGCCTGTGAAAGTGAAGAAGGCCGCTTCAGGGCCGTAGATGTCAACGGCCATCTGCGTGCGCACGCGCTCTACTTCGGCGGTTTGGACAAAGTTGCGATCATTTGAGCGCGAGCGGTAGTCGGGTTCGCCATAACGAATATAAACGGTGCCTCGCTCATCCCAGGGATAAACATTGGATGAAAAATAGGTGCGTGCATACCAGGTACGGCGATAGTGTTCGATGACGCGCTCGTTGAGTTTGGTGAGAATGTCGGGGTCGCGCCGTGCCCAGAATTGCTCGCGATATGCCTGTTGTTCGGGTCCCGGTGTGGTGGCGCGGTATTCTTCGAGTTCTATATCTGAGGCAACGTAGGCAATATTGGTGTAATGTGCGCGTTCACTGCCTTCGATGTTGGCGAGATAACGCTCGAAGAGTTCGAGGGCTTTTTGTGGCTCGTCATTGTAAAAATGACCCTGTGCAACAATGGGCAAGAGCTGAACGACATCGGGGTTTGCCGAGAGGTAAGGGGCAATATGTTCGAGAATTTTGTCAAATGCTTTGGCCTGTACACAGGCTAAGCCATAATAATAAAGGCCCTCGGGATTATCGGGTTCGAGTTCAACGTATTTTTGATAATACTGCATGGCCCTGGTGTGGTCTTCTTGAAATCGCTCATAGACTTCGCCGAGCAGACGGTAGGCCGGACCGTAGTTGGGATCGAGTTTGGTGGCGCGTTTGGCTTCGCGAATGGCTCTGCGGAAATTGTAATAAGAAAGGCCAAGCCCGACATAGGCTTCGACGAGGCTTTTGTCGAATTTTTTGGCTGTTTTGAAGGCGCCTTCGGCTTCTTTGTATTCTTTCCGTTTGAGATAGATATAACCCAGTTGGGAATACACATGGGCGTCTTCGGGGAAAAGTTCTAAAATGCGTTGGAGAGTCGCCAAGGCCTCGTTGATTTCACCCGCTTGAATCTGACGCTGACCCAGGGCAAACATCGTATTTCGGTAGGTTGTGTCTTGTTCAGGCGTTTCATCTTCTTTTGCAAAAAGCGGCAGTGCAATGCAAGAGGCACAGCAGACAACCATCCAGAACCGCAATCCATTTTTCATGGTATTCTCCCGATGGAAAAGTCGGAGGGCCAGATGTGTTTTGGCATTCGTTATTATATTGTAAGGCAATGTCTTTGTCAATAGAATCCAATCAGTTAAACCTTATAAACGTGAGACTATGTTGATAACGCCTGACTGATGGGGTGGTTCCGCTTTTTGCGATTCTGTACTTTCCCCTTTAAAAAAAGAGTCTTATGTTGAGTCAAGGGGCGAAAATTGGAGCTAAATCATTTTGGAGGCGACCTCATGTGGTATCGGTTTTGTTGGATTGTCGCGTTTTGGGGGCTAATTTTTAAAAGTATTTCCGCAGATGCAATAGGAATTCCATTGGATTTGTCTGCGATACTGGGTTCTGTAACGGTTGAGCAGGAGCAGAGGCAACGCTATAATATACAGCCTCGCATACGCATGGGGGACTTGTCTGCGGCTTTTGATCTGGAGATTTTTCTGGATCATGAGGGGCGTATTAGGGATAGTGGCTGGGATTTTTCGAGCCGCCGGAGTGGTGTGGAGAGTCTGTTGCGAAAAATTCACTATGTGCGCTATGGAGATATCGATGATCGCAATCGGCGGTTGTCTCTGCACGTCGGTGCTCTGGAATGGGTGACATTGGGCACGGGGCTGGTGATGCGCAACTATCGCAATACGCACGGTTCGCCTGGAATAAAACGCGCGGGTTTGGACATGAGAATTCGCCATATTTTCAGGCGTTTGACAGTACGCGCCGTGATCGGCAATTTGCTGGATTTAGAAGGCGGTGGCCCCGTTTTTGGAGGGCGCGTCGAATTTCAACCAGTTCCGCTATTGGATATGGGCGTCACAGCGGTTGTGGATGCGGATCAACTTAGTGCTCTGCCCGATTCGATTCGCGCAGATCTGCCGCGCGACGCGTTTGCAGCCGCGAGTGTTGATGTGGGCTATCCGTTTATCGATAGGCGGCATTTAAGGGCGAGGCTGTATGCGGGTGCTGGGCGAATTTTGGATGAGGATAGTGGCACAGGTCTCGCTTTGCCCGGTGTGATGGTCGATGTGGGACCGGCGCGATTGCAGGTTGAGTATCGATGGGTGAATGGTCGGTTTCAGGCCGGGCATTTTGATGCGCTCTACGATGTCAACCGAGCGATTGTCGATCCGCGTACGGGGGCTATTACAACGCGCGAAGCTACACTGCAATCTGCGTCGATGCAAGGGGTGTTTGGCAGTGCTCTTGTGAGATTTTACGGTATTTTTGTGGCAAGTGGGTCCTATCAGCACTTGCGCGGAGATGTCGGCGGTGCCCAAATTGTGGAGGGTCGCGCGGGTATGATACCAGAATTTTTGAAGCAGTTGCCCAAAATAAAAAAAGTGACACGGGCTGAGGGGTATTTTGAGAAGCGCTTTCGAAACGTTAGCCTGAGAAATTTGTTCGATGGCACGCCCAATACGCGGTTTGGATATGTGGTTGCGCTGGAACCCGTAGAGAATACGGTGGTGATAATGGAGGCTGAATTTACTTATCTTCCAGATGGCACTGGCGGATTTAGGCGCGAACGGATTTTAAATATTCAGACAAAGATAACGCTTTGAGTCGTTTAAAATCCCTCAAACTGGCTCAGGTCTGCAATGCCGTCGGGCAGGGCGGCGATGCGCTGGGCAAGGGCGAGGCGCGATTGCTTGAGGCCGGGATCATCGACCATGATGAGTACGTCTTCAAAGAAGCGGTTGATGGGGTCGCGCAATCCGGTCATGACCTGGATGAGGGCAGTGAGTTTGTCGTCGGATGTGTCCATTGTTTTGCGCGCGGCGAGATAGGCTTTGTGCAGTGCATTGGAGGCTTCTTCAGGGTCGTGGTCGGGATTGAGGTCGTAGTGTTCCGAGAGGTCGCGCACAATGCGTTTGCACCGCGCATGGGCGTGCAGGATATCGAGCCATTGATCGGAATGGATTTGCGCGGTAAATGCCCGGGCGATGCGCTGGATTTGATACGGGTCATCCAAATGCGCTGCAATCGCAGCGGAAATTGCGTCGTGGCGCAGGCCCTCGTCGCGTAAGACCACTTCGAGGCGGCGGATGATGTAGTCAAAAGCTTCATCGAGGGCTTCTCGTTTGACCACAACGGGCAAGTGATTGGCGGCTGTGTTGAGGCCATGGCGCAGTGAAAAATGCATTTTGTAACCGAGGAGATTTGAAAGCAGGCCCAGGGTATCGCGCCTGAGACCGTAGGGGTCGGCATTTGAGCGGGGTTTGATGCCCACGCCAAAAAGACCGGCGAGGCTGTCGAGACGGTCGGCTATTGAGACGGCGAGACCGGGTTGTGTTTGGGGCAGCGAATCGCCCGGGAAGCGCGGATGGTAATGGTCTTCAATGGCGCGTGCAACGGCTTTCGTTTCACCGGAAGACAGGGCGTAGTAGCGGCCCATGATGCCTTGCAGAGAGGTCATTTCGACAACCATGCTGGTCGCCAGGTCGGCTTTGCACAATTTGGCTGCACGCAGAGCCGTTTTTTTATTTTTTTCACGAAGCTCAAGCGCGGCAGATAAGTCGCCGACGAGTTTTTCAACGCGGCGGGTTTTGTCGCGCATAGAGCCAAGTTTTTCTTGAAAGGTGAGGGTGTCCAGGCGCGGTAGAAAGTCGCCGAGTTTTTTGTTTGTGTCGTCTTCGTAAAAGAATCTGGCATCGGCATATCGGGCGCGGATGACGTTTTCATTGCCTTTGACGACGAGGCCGGGGTTGTCGGGTAGGCCGTTGCACACGGTGATGAAGTTGGGTTTGAGGTCGCTGTTTTTGTCGAGCACAGGGAAATATCGCTGGTGTTTTTTCATGACGGCGATGAGCATTTCGCGGGGTAGGGAAAGGCGCGCGCTTTCAAAGGTGCCGCAAAGCGCGTGCGGGGCTTCGACGAGATCGGTGACTTCGTCGAGCAGGTCGGGGTCGTCGGGTACGCTGCCGTCAATTTTTTGGGCCAGTGCTTCAACTTGCTGTTTGATGGTTTCACGTCGTTTGTCGCGGTTGATTGCTATGCCGTGTTTTTGCATTTGTGCGCGATAGTCGGAAGCAGAAGCGATTTCGATTTCTGGCGAAGCATTGGGACGCAGCCCGCGGCTCGTGCGACCTGCTGTTGCGCGCGCATAGGTAAATGGTATGATTTGATCGCCAAAGAGGGCGACGATCCAGCGGAGGGGACGCGGATATGCGATACCTTCGGAATGCCAGCGCATGGTTTTGCCAAAGCTGAGTTTGGCGATGAGTTCGGGCAGCAGTTCGGCGAGGATCTCCTGGGTTTTGCGCCCGTAAATGGTGATGCCTGCCCAGACGTAGTCGTCGCGCTGTTCCACTTGTGATGGATCAATGCCCTGTCCGCGGGCAAATCCCTGAAGTGCTCGGGTGGGGTTGCCGTCATTGTCATAGGCGATGCGGATGGCTGGCCCGCGCGCTTGTTTGTTTTCATCGGGTTGCCGCCCCGGCAGATTTTTGACGATGGCGTATTGCCTGCGCGGTGTGCCGCTGACTTCGATGCTGTCGTAAGAGAGGTTTGCTTCTCCGAGGTGTTCGGGTAGCAATTTTTCGAGTTGTGCTATGGAGCTGACGACATCGGCAGGTGGCAGTTCTTCAGAGCCGATTTCGAGCAGGAGATCGGCGGAGTCTAATTCGGGCAGGTCTTCGGCTTTGGATACCGGCAGGGGCTTGTCCTTTAATGGTTTTATGAGGGGATGTCCCTGGTCTTCGCGCTGTTTGACATAGGTTTCGGCTATTTGGCGCGATAGGTCGCGCATTTGGGCAAAAAAACGGGCGCGTTCGGTTACGCCAATTGCGCCGCGCGTGTCGAGCAGATTAAAGGTGTGCGAGCAGCGAATGACGTAGTCGTGTGCGGGTATGACGAGGTCGCGATCGAGGGCTGCCTGGGCTTCGGCTAAAAAGATGTCGTACATGGATTTGAGGCGGTTGACGTCGGCCCAGTAGAATTCGTAGTTGCAGTATTCTATTTCTTGTTTTTTGAGAATGTCGCCATAAGTTACCGTGTCATTCCATTGCAGTTTCCAGACTTCATCCACGCCTTGAAGATACATGGCAATGCGTTCGAGACCGTAGGTGATTTCAACGGCTACGGGATCGAGTTGCATGCCGCCGGCTTGCTGGAAATAGGTGAATTGCGTGATTTCCATGCCGTCTAACCACACTTCCCATCCCAGGCCCCATGCACCCAGGGCGGGCGATTCCCAGTTGTCTTCGACAAAGCGGATGTCGTGCGCTTTGCAATCGAGTCCCAGGGCTTCGAGGCTTTTGAGATACAGTTCTTGTGGGTTGCCGGGGTCGGGTTTGAGGATGACCTGATACTGGGTGTGCATTTGCATGCGGTTGGGGTTTTCACCAAAGCGCCCATCGTCGGGGCGATAGGAGGGTTCAACATAGGCGACATTCCACGGTTCGGGTCCAAGTACGCGCAATACAGTGGCGGCGTTCATGGTGCCCGCGCCTACTTTTTCGCTGTAGGGTTGCCATATTATACAGCCGTTGTCCGCCCAAAAGCGCTCGAGGCGCATGATGAGGTCTTGAAAATTCAGGTGGTTGCTCACGGTTGGTTCCTCGGTTGGTGGATCGTGGTTAAAGGTCAAATGATACTCTGATTTTTCGTTTGTGTCAACTTGCGGTCGGTTTTTACGCGTTTTTTCCTCTTGCAAAAGCCAATGTTCTCGCCTATATTTTAAATAGATGACGACTGGCAAATTAAATACCAACGCTCCCTCACAAGGGGGCGTTTTTTTTTGCGAGGAGGTAAGAGATGGACAGTCTGTTTCACGTGATTGAGGCGCAGCAATTTAGTCGAGATATCATGGATGATATTTTCGGCGTGACGCGAGAGATGGAGCATGTGGTCAGTCGCTACGGTTCGAATATTTTGAATCGGCGAATTATGGCGACTTTGTTTTACGAACCGAGCACGCGCACGCGGTTGTCTTTTGAAGCGGCGATGTATCGCCTGGGCGGCGAGGTGATTACGACAGAGAGCGCGCGGGAGTTTTCTTCGGCGGCAAAGGGCGAGACGCTCGAAGATACGATCCGGATTGTAGAGGGGTATGCCGATGTGATTGTGTTGCGTCACTACGAGAGCGGTTCCGCGCGGCGGGCAGCAGATGTGGCGGGGATTCCCATTATCAATGCGGGTGATGGTCCGGGGCAGCATCCGACGCAGGCGCTTTTGGATGTGTACACGATTCAGAAAGAGATCGGCAGGTTAGATGGTATTCATGTGGCATTGGTCGGCGATCTGGCGAATGGTCGCACGGCACGGTCACTGGCTTATTTGTTGACGAAGTACGAGGGTGTGAAGTTGTATTTTGTCGCGCCACATATGGTGCGTATGAGAGATGATATCAAGGGGTATCTGACAGATCACGGTGTGGCGTTTGAGGAAGAAGACGACTTGATGAGCGTGATGTCGAAGGTGGATGTGGTGTATCAGACGCGGATTCAGCGCGAGCGGTTTGGCGATCGGATACAAGATTATGAAAGGGCGCGGGGAAAATATATTATCGATGTGGAGACGATGTCGGCGCTTGCGGAGAATGCGATTGTGATGCATCCTTTGCCCCGGGTTGATGAGATTGATCCGGCTGTTGATACAGATCCCCGCGCTGCATATTTTCGCCAGGCACATAACGGTGTTTTTATTCGCATGGCGCTGTTGCAGATGGTGTTGGAAGCGAGAGTGAGGGATTTAAAATAGGTTCTCAGTTTCTCTTTCAAATACCAGGAGGACAATAGCCCCAGATAGCGATTCCGTCACGGCAATCCGACTTTGTTTGTTGTAGAAAAATCCCGAAAAATTTCTTCCTGATGTGGAAAATGTAATTTCGAGTTTTGAATTTACAGCGTATTTTCCATTTACCTCCCAAATACTTTGTTCTGGACTGCCAAAGCTCGCATATAAGCGGTAGGTTCTGTCGGGGTTCAATTCGATAAATCCAGTGGGTGGATTTTCTTCCGCCTCATGATTCAGATAGACCTGGGCACGTCCGCTACCCGAATCAATTGTAACCGCCTGCAATGTGTAAATTCCCGCCACGGCCTGTGGCGATGTGGGCGATTCCGCGCCACAGGTAATCAAGAGTAATCCCAAAAATATAATTGCGATTCGTTTCATGATAGCCGGTTTCCAGGTGCCTTTTTTCCTGGATGCGTACAATTTTTAGCTAATTTTTGTTGAAAGAGGAGAAAAGCATGATACAAAGAAATCTGGAAAAACGGCTGATATCACATCTGACCCATCGCGTTGCACATCCGAATGTTGCCCTGTTGGAGGGCGCGCGGCAGGTTGGGAAGACTACGCTCGTAGAATCCATCAGACCGAAACTCGACCGCGAGATCCTTTACTTGAATCTGGAGGAGAATAGCCGCGCGGTTCACGATCTCAATTCTTGCAGGGATTTTGCAGATTTTGAGACGTATCTTGCGACTGTGTATCAGTTCAAAGGCGATGGGCAGCGCGTTCTGTGTATTGATGAGGCGCAAGAGAGTTCTGTGCTGGGTGGGTTTGTGCGGTTTATGAAAGAGAAATGGCAGCACACACCGGTTATTCTCACGGGCAGTTCTATGTCGCGTATCTTCGGACCGGAAACGCGCTTTCCCGTTGGAAGAGTTACGCGCTTTTTGCTGCAACCCTTCAGTTTTAGAGAGTTTCTTCGCTGTGGCAAAGAGGAAGAATTGCTCGATTTCAAGGATCCTCCACCGTTTTTACACGAACGCCTTCTAAAATACGTGCAGTCGTATCTCGATGTGGGAGGGCTGCCAGCGGTTGCCTCATCGTTTTTTGACGAGTTGGATTGGCGGCAGTTGCGTCGGGGTTTGTATCTGGACTATCGCAGTGATTTTGCCAGAATTTTTTCGGCAACCGAAGCCTCTTTGTTCGATCAGTGTTTGCGCGGTGTGGCATCACATCTCGGTAGCCCAAGCAAATATGCGCAGATGGTTCGAACGACGTCGGCTCTTTATAGAAGAGTACCGGATTTTCTGGCGTTGCTCGAGTCGTGGAAATTGATCTACAAGTCCAATATTCAGGGCACGCGCCCAGAGCAACAGGGCTTTTCGCCCAAGCGCTATCTTTACGATCCGGGATTGGCCAATGATTTGCGACTGACTGCGCTGCCGCGTATTGATATTCTCTCAAGTCTCGATGCTGCTCAGCGCGCGCCCCTTGGGGGTATTATCGAGAATATGCTGACGACAGAACTCGTGGCGTTGGGACAGGATTTGACGGGTTGGAAAAAAGGTGTCAATAGTTCTGAAGTCGATTTTATCTTTCGCACGGCATTGGGCGATACCATACCTATCGAGTGCAAAGCGTCGCTTGTCACAAGGCCGCGGGATACAGGTGGTCTGTCAGAATACGCTGCGCGACATGGGAGCAAATTAGGCGTTCTCGTCAATCTCGATATGCCGGGGAAACTCACGACTTCTACAGGTCTAAACGCGATCCACATACCGGTTTATATGATTGATCGGCTTGCTGAAGTAATAGAAGGCGGACAATAATCATAATTAGCATCGCAGTCAGGTTCTGATTTCACCGAGCGCTATGTCTTCTATGATTACCTGTTTGAATATCTGTGGATCATCCAGCCGCTTCATGGCGTCGAGAATTTCGATGCCCGCGAGACGGTCTGCCTCGTCGTAATCCAGCGCAATTCCATCCTCAAGATGTTTCGTTGTAACCGTTGTTTCTTTGAAGCAAATGTACAGCGCATCTACCTCGCGATCATAAGATATTTTCATTGTTTTCTTCTCAAAAAATAGGTGAATCTGAATCAGGGTAAAAAGGCTATCCATATCGATTTTGCGCTTGTCATTACTGACGTTGTACTTACGCCGTCATTGCGGCAGGATTTTAGCCGCCACGCCGAAGGCACAACGAAGTAATCCAGAAGGTTTTGGTTGTTATTACTAACGTTGCGCGTCGTCGTACCACGCCTGCATTCGCAACAGTGTGTCCATGCTGATGCCAAAGGCTTTCTCAATACGCAGTGCCATTTCCGCAGATAGGGTCGTGTTGCTGTTCAGCAGGTCGGAAAGGGCGGCTCGATGCACGCCCAGAATTTCGGCTGCCTCTGTAACACTCAATCCCAGTTCCTCGACAATTTCAGTGCGGATGAAATCGCCGGGATACGAAGGTGTCATGGTTATCTTAATACCGTTGTCAGCCATTAGTGATAATCCCCAACAGATTCTATTTAAAAATATCCTCGCTGTCAAGGGTCGGGCATTTGATATTGCAGAGATAAAGACCTATCTTTCCAATGATGCAGATACAGCGCATATCGGGTTTGCGTTCTCTGATGTGTTGGGTTATAATGTGGTTAAACAGCATCTTGAATTCAAGGAGGCATGACATGGCAGATACACTGATTGCCGAGGCGGGCATAGAAAGGCGCAAAAAGACAGCCGTGATTGATTGCGATGTTCATGTGACTATGAAATCGGGGGATATGTGGTTTCAATATCTGGCGGAGGAATGGCACGATTATCACCGAACCATTGGTGGTCGCGGACGCATCGGGTCGGCGTATCCCCGCGCTGTGCCAAATGCCGCGCGTCACGATGCATGGCCGCCTTCGGGACCGCCGGGATCCGATTTGGACTTTTTGCGCGCGCAATTGCTGGATGAGTGGGATATGGATTACGGTATTTTAACGCCGTTGATCGGCGTGGGTGGGCAGCAAAATTTGCGTTATGCAGAGGCGATGGGACAGGCTGTGAACGATTGGCAAGCCGATGCGTGGCTCGGGCGCGAACCCCGGTTGCGCGGATCTGTGATTGTGCCTTATGAAAATGGCGAGTTGGCTGCGGCAGAGATTGATCGCATGGGCGATGATCCGAGATTTGTGCAGGTGCTTCTCATCGTGCGGACAATGGAACCCCTGGGCAGCCGCAAGTACTGGAAGGTGTATGAGGCTGCGGTGAGAAATGGGTTTCCCATTGCGATTCATTTTGGTGGTACAGGCGCAGGCCCAATAACGGGCGCGGGCAAGCCGTCGCATTATATTGAGGATCACTGTGGCATGCCCACGGCATTTCAGGCGCAGGTGACGAGTTTGGTGTATGAAGGCGTGTTTGAGCAGTTTCCCGATTTGAAAGTGGTGTTGATTGAAGGGGGATTTGCGTGGATGCCCGCATTGATGTGGCGGCTGGATAGTTGTTATCAGAAGTTGAAGGTGGAATTGTCCCATTTGAAACGGTTGCCGTCGGAGTATATCCGCGATCATTTCTGGATCAGTACGCAGCCTATGGACGAACCCCCACAACGCGAGTACTTTTTTGAGATGATGGATCATATGGATATGAATGATAAGTTGATGTTTGCCACGGATTATCCCCACTGGGATTTTGACGCGCCCGATGTGGCTCTGCCTTCGGGTATGGATAAGGATGTGCGACGCAATATTCTGGCGGAGAATGCGCGGGCGTTGTATCAGTTGGCGTGAGTACGAGTTATGGCAAAACATATTATTGGAACGGTTGATGAAATTCCGCCGGGCGAGCGGAAGCTGGTGACGATTGAGGGGCGGGAGATTGGGGTGTTTAATGTCCATGGGGAATTTTATGCCCTGAGGAATCGATGCCCTCATCAGGGAGGTGCATTGTGCAAGGGACGGGTGTCGGGTTTTGTGACCGCGAGAGTGCCGGGAGAATACGAGTACACACGCAAGGGTGAAATTTTGCGGTGTCCATGGCACGGATGGGAATACGATATTAAGACGGGACAGTCGTGGGTCGATCCTTCCAGTGTGCGCGTACGTAGCTATGAGGTGGAAATTGCACAGGGCGCAGAGATAGAGGGCGAGGGAGATATGGCGGGACTGATGAAGGGGCCTTATGTGGCAGAGACTTATGAGGTGACGGTGGAGGAGACGTATATCGTTGTGGAAATATGAGAGGAGTATTCCCGATGCGCGTCGGTATTATTGCGCTTTTGCACGAGTCGAATACGTTTATCAGCACGCCAACGACTATGGGTTCTTTCCGACAGGATGGGATTTTTACGGGTCGGGCGATGTATGATCATTATTCGGGCGGACATCACGAGGTCAGTGGATTTTTAGAAGGATTAGAGTCGGCAGGCATAGATGCACTGCCGATTTTTCATGCGGCTACAACGCCTTCTGGACGCATTACCAGAGAGACCTGTGAAGAATTGATGCAGTTGATGTTTGATGAGGTGGGAGCTGTGGGCGATGTGGATGGGTATCTCGTGGCACCTCACGGGGCAAATTCAGGTGAGGGCGATGGGTATCGCGATCTGGATGGGCACTGGTTGTCGCGTTTGCGCGAGGTGGTTGGGTCCGAAAAGCCGATTATTTGCACGATTGATCCACATGCCAATTTGTCGCCGCGTATGGTTGCGGCGTGCGATGCGACCATTGCCTATCGCTCGAATCCCCATCTCGATCAGAAACAGCGCGGGTTGGAAGCTGCGGCGTTGATGGTGCGAACGCTGAAAGGGGAAGTGAAGCCTGTACAAGCGGGTGCTTTTCCCCCTGTTGGGATTAATATCGAGCGTCAATCGACTTTTGCGCCACCGTGTTTGCCGATGTATGAGTTGGCGGATGAGATGTTAAAAGAAACAGGTGTTTTGTCGAATAGTGTAGTGCTGGGTTTTCCGTATGCCGATGTAGAGGAGATGGGGTCGGCATTTGTGGTGGTGACAGATGGTGATATGGATCGGGCACAGGTGCTGGCGAATCAGTTGGCGGATTATTTGTATGCACATCGCGCGGAATTTGTGGGGGAGTATATTGCTGTTCCCAATGCTGTGGATATGGCGGTGGAACAGAAGGGACCTGTTTGTTTGCTCGATATGGGCGATAATGTGGGTGGGGGATCTGCTGGCGATGGTACGGAGATTTTGCACGAATTGCACAGGCGAGGGAATACGACGGGCTTTGTGTGTATTTTTGATCCGGAATCACAGGAGCGAGCGCGAGATGCAGGGGTTGGAAATCGCGTGGTGCTGGATATCGGTGGCAAGACGGATGAATTGCACGGTGCATCTCTGAAAGCAGAGGTTCGGGTGCGCAGTTTGCACGCGGGGAAGTTTCGAGAATCTGAGGTGCGACACGGCGGGCGAACTTCTTTTGATATGGGTCCCACGGCGATTGTGGAGACGGATACGGGTATTGCGATTAGTTTGACTTCGCGGCGAGCTGTGCCCGTGAGCCTGGGTTTGATGACGAGTTGCGATCTCGATCCTGCCGCGTTTCAGGTGGTTGTCGCCAAGGGTGTACACGCGCCTGTTGCGGCATATGAACCGGTGTGTACCGCTTTGATTCGCGTGGATACACCGGGCGCAACAGCGGCGGATATGCGAGGTTTTGAATACGAGTTTCGCCGCGAGCCGATGTATCCTTTTGAGGAGATTGGGGTGTGATTTTTGAAAATTTTATTGACGAATGACGACAGTCTGGATTCTCCTCTGTTTTTGTTTGCAGTGGATTATTTTCAGGCGGTGGGAGATGTGAAAGCTGTGGTGCCTGCCGAAGAGCAGAGTTGGAAAGGCAAGGCGATGACGCGGTTTGGCACACGTCATGTCGAGCGGTTGGATGGATTTGCGTGTGAGACATACTCGTTTTCGGGAACGCCAGCGGATTGCGCAAATTTTGGCATTTATCATTTATTTGGTGGCGATAAACCCGATCTGGTGATTTCGGGTGTTAATATGGGCAGCAATTCGGGGTTGAGCTTCACGCTCTCTTCGGGGACGGTTGGGGCTGCTCTGGAAGCCAATATCGCGGGGTTGCCGGCTGTGGCATTGTCACAGGTTTTGCCCAAACAGGTGTTTCGACAGTGGGTTGAGGATCGCGCGATGCAGCCCGATGTGCTGGAACTGCTGTTGGAAAGTTGTCGCGCGATGTTGGATCAGGTATTTGCATTTTTGAACGGTCAGGCAGATTTTCTGTCTGATCCCGTGACGTGGAATGTGAATATGCCGGCTGAACCATCTGATGACTGGCGCGTTATACAAACGGTGCTCGGGCATACGTTTTACACTTCGTGTTTTGAGGCATCAGAAGACGGTTATTATCACAATATCGATCAGCCAGAGGTAGAAGAACGCGCGGGTACAGATGGTATGGTTTTGCGCGAGGGACATGTGAGTGTTACGCGATTGGATATTCGCACGTTGGGGCAATGACACAGGAGATTAAAATGGGTGTTTTTGAAGGTGTAGTTCCTGCTATCGCAACGCCTATGGGACAGGACGGGCGGTTTAACGAAGCGGTGTTTCGCAAAATTGTAGAATTTAATATCGAAGCTGGTGTACACGGTTTTTGGGTCGCAGGAGGTACCGGCGAGAGTGTGTTGTTGGACGATGATGAAAATATGCAGATTGCATCGGCGATTGTGGATCAATCAAATGGACGTGCAAAAGTTATTATGCATGTGGGCGCGCCGACCACAGATCGCGCAGCGCGATTGGCCGAGCACGCAGCGCGCGTGGGTGCCGATGCACTGTGTTGTGTGCCGCCGTTTTTTTATCGGCGCGATGACGACGATATTGCCGAGCATTATCGGATTGTGGCAGGTGCTGCAGATCTGCCGCTCTTTGTGTACAATTTGCCGGGGGCAACAGGCGTGGAAATTACGCCGGGGATGATGGCAAAAATTCAAGACCGAGTGCCGCAATTACAGGGGTTAAAGCATTCGGCACAGACGTTTGCAAATGTACGGACGTTTGCGGGAATGGGATTGTCGTGTTTTATTGGCAATCATCGGTTGATGTTGCCGGCGATGACAATTGGTGCGTGCGGGTGTGTGGATGGGCCGTTGAATGTGTTTCCCGAATTGTGGGTGGCGATTTGGAAAGCGTATCGGGCAGGTGATTTGATGGCGGCAGAAGCAGCACAGGATAAAGCGTCGCGTGCTTATGAGGCGTTGAGCGCAGGTGGCGGCTTTCATTCGGTGATCAAGGTGGCGTTGAGTGTGCGATTGGGCGTCGATTGTGGAGATCCGAGGTCCCCGGGGCGACCGGCGAGCGATGCACAACGCGCACAGATTGAGGAAACCGTGAAGGGTCTGGTGTAAGTGTGCAGGTAAATCCAAAATCAGGGATAAATCCCATGGCCGATCAGATAATTTTGTTGGTTGAAGACGATAGGGAATTGGCGGAATTGACGCGCAATTTTTTGCAGAATGAGGGGTTCGTGGTCTGGTACGAGGCCGAGGGCAAGGCTGCGCGAGACCGCATTTTGGCTGCTCCGCCCGATCTGGTCATTTTGGATATTATGTTGCCGGGTATGAACGGATATACCGTATGCCGGGAAGTGCGTCCAGAATACAATGGGCCAATTTTATTTTTGACGGCTCGAGATGAAGAATTAGATGAAATTTTGGGTCTGGAGATGGGCGGTGATGATTATGTGACCAAACCCGTGCGGCCCCAATTGCTGGTGGCAAGGGTGCGCGCGTTGCTGCGCAGGGCTGTTAGTTCGCGGAAATCTATGCCTTCAGATCGGGTGAGAGTGGGAGATCTGATAGTGGATGCAAATCGGCGGGAGGTCAGGGTGGGAGCGCATGGCGTTGATGTTACGACTTATGAGTTCGATTTGCTCTATTATCTGGCCTATCGAGCTGGTGAAGTGGTGAGTCGGCAGGATATTTATCAGGCATTGTTTAACTACGATTACGATGGATTGGATCGCAGCGTAGATGTGTACATTTCTCGCCTCCGCCAAAAACTCTGCGGAGATAATTCGACATCGGTTTCGATCAAGACCGTGCGCGGTGTGGGTTATCTTCTGTCAGTGCCAGCGCAGGGTGAAGTGTGATCCGCAGATGACGCAGATGAACGCAGATGAAAAAGAGGGGCTGTGAAGTGTGAAGGAGGAAGTGTGATTATGCGAGCGAGTGACCGATGAGAAGACAATTTATCCGTATTTATGCGGGAATTGCCATTGTTTTGCTTTTGAGTGTGTTTGGACTTTTGGCAATGTCAAAGCAATGGGTCGCCTCTGTTCGGCAGGCTGATTTTGAGGACAAGACCCAGGCGCTTATCGCAATGGTTCGCGAGGAGCTTGAGGTTGTGGATGTGGATCCGGTGGCGCAGTTGCTGGTGCTCAATATGTTCAGTCTGACGCACCGCATGCCCATTACGCTGGAGCCGTTATTTGTTTTGCCGCTTTCTTCGGCAGAGAAAGGCCGTTTGAAAGCCGGAGAGGTTGTGACTATTTCTATAGAGGAAAGATTGCAGACATACCAGATGGCACCCAATGGCGATGTTATTGTGTTGGGACCATACCTGCTCGAGGAGATGATTCGGTGGCAGGATAATTTGATTGAAGAAGGAGATGGTGAGGGAGATGGCGGCAATTTCTTTTTTCAGATTGATGTTTTATTTTTTGGCATTTTGGTCGCGATTTTGTTGGGTATAGGTGTGGCGATTTATTTTTTGATTCACCCTTTTGAACGTCGAATTTATGCATTGTCGGATGCTGCCGAGCGATTTGGGAGGGGTGATTTGAGTAGCCGGTCTCCGGTTGGGAAGGGTCAGGCGGTGGCGGATTTGGCGCGCAGTTTCAATGGTATGGCCGATCGTATTGAGGGGTTAGTAGATGGGCAGCGAGAGCTTTTGAGGGCGGTGTCGCACGAATTGAGAACGCCTTTGGCACGTATTTTTTTTCTTCTCAATCAATTGAAAAGTGATCGCGTATCGGGGGATCAAACAGATATTCAGCGGATTGAACGCTCGGTTTATGAACTCAATGATCTGGTTGAAGAGTTGATGGATTTTGCGCGATTAGACCGGGATATTTCACATCGCACGGAAATTGATGTTTATGCACAAATGAGAGAGTTGCGCGAAATGGTAGCAGAATTGCGCGGGGATATTTCTGTGGATATCGACAGCGAACACCTGATGGTCTGGGCAAATGAGACGCATTTCAAACGCGCGCTTACCAATCTGGTTACCAATGCCGTGCGACATGCCAGGCACCATATCTGGATTAAGGGGGAAAAAGTAGATGAAATGGCGCATATCAGTGTGGAAGACGATGGTTGTGGTATTCCCGAACATTTGAGAGAGAAAGTTTTTGAGCCTTTTTATCGGATAGATGAAAATTCAAAGACTGGCGGCACGGGCCTGGGGTTGGCGATTGTGAAGCGCATTGTGATGCAAAATGACGGACAGGTGCAGGTACAGAACAGGACAGAGGGTGGGGCGAGGTTTATATTGATGTTTCCGCTTGAAAAAAAAGAGCCAAAGACGGGTCGAGTAGAACAGGAGAGTTACAAATTT
>JAGWBW010000156.1:7509-7866 GCA_021295695.1 Candidatus Latescibacterota bacterium | reverse complement strand
CCGGCGACCGACCCTTATGCCTCTGCGTACATCCATTTTGACAATGGCGTACGCGCATTTTACAACTGCCACAAAATGGCGTTTAACGGATCAAAGTTTTCTCTGACGTGTGAAAATGGACGGATTGAAATCTCAGATCAAAAATTCGAGGTCATAACACAACAAGAACCGCGCTGGTGGTCGCATGCCACTGTTCCCGTGGAGCCGTATATAGCGATCCGACAAATTGGCGCAGTCTCAGAACTCATCCACGTCCTGGAAAACGGCGGCACACTCGTCTCGCCCGCACGCGAAGCCAGAAAAACACTTCAGATCATGCTGGGCATACTGGACTCGCATCACGCGGGCAATGCGCGG
>JAGWBW010000156.1:1447-7436 GCA_021295695.1 Candidatus Latescibacterota bacterium | reverse complement strand
GGCTTGCTATGAGCGCGGCGGAAAACGCCATGCTCGCCTTCGAAAAAAATGACATCCTGTTTCCAGAAAAAGTAGTTCAGATCTTCAATGAAGACACCCAGGAACGCATTAACTGCCTGCCGGCAACCCTCTTACCTGAAAAGATATGCGGGGCTAAGTGGGTATCCGTATTCCCGTTCAATCCCGAGAAATACGGCCAGCAGAATCTCTCTGCGGTCTTCATCCTATCCGAGATCGAGAAAGGCTACCCCATAGCCTTTATGGACGGCACCTTGTGTTCGAATATGCGCGTGGGCGCGATGGGTGGCATTGCCGCCAAACATTTCGCAAGACCGGATTCCAGGAGCATTGCTTTCATTGGAGCAGGGGAACAGGCCAAGATGCACTTAATCGCCATGAAGACGGTGTTTCCAGGCCTTGAGGAATGCCGAGTTTCTGCCAAGTATGACCACGAAGAACAGCAGTTCATCGACGAAATGGCGACACTCTTTCGCGACATGCGTTTTTCCGCCGCCCATACAAACGCACAGCGGGCCATAGAGGGCGCCGATATTCTCGTCACAGCCACGAGCGCGCAAGCCCCGCTTCTCAAAGCGGCATGGATAAAGCCCGGCACTTTCTACAGCCATATCGGCGGCTGGGAGGACGAGTACGACGTGGCGAAACAATGCGATAAAATTGTGTGCGACGATTGGGAAACCGTGAAGCACAGAACGCAAACGCTCAGCCGTATGTACAAAGACGGGCAACTCTCGGACGAGGACATTTACGCGGACCTCGTCGAAGTCGTCTCCGGCGCAAAAGAAGGAAGGGAGACCCCCGAGGAACGGGCCTACTTCAACGCGGTTGGTCTGGCATACGTCGATGTGGCTATTGCTTATGCAATGTACCAACGAGCCAGAGAAGCGGGAAAGGGACGGATGTCGAGCATCCAGGAGACCATGATCTTCCAGCACGAGAACCTGTCAGATTGGATTCGTCTGTAAGATCTATTTGAAGAGGGCAAACAGGAGTACATCATGACCAGACGCAGACTACCCATCGGCATTCAGACCTTCCGCAAAATTCGGGAAGAGAACTGCTATTACGTTGGCAAAACCGCTTATATTCAGCGACTAATAGATGAAGGTACGCATTATTTTTTATCGCGCCCACGTCGCTTTGGTAAGAGCCTGTTTCTGGACACGCTGAAGGAACTGTTTGAGGGCAACGAGCCGCTGTTCAAAGGACTTTATATCCATGACCGCTGGGATTGGTCGGTTCGCCATCCGGTGATTCGCCTGAGCTTTGGTAGCGGCAACTTCAAAGAGTCGGGCGATCTGCAAGCGAACCTCCTGGATCAATTGGCCGCCATCGAACGTCGAACCGGGGTAGTTGTTGAGGCCGAGACAGTACCGGGTCATTTCGCCTACTTGATAGAGGCACTGCATGACCGTGCCGGGCAGCCGGTGGTCGTTCTGGTAGATGAATACGACAAGCCGATTCTGGACGCACTTGAAGTACCAGAAGTCGCACGCGCCAACCGCGACTTTTTGCGCGGCCTGTACGCAACCATCAAGGACAGCGACGCGTATATCAAGTTCACTTTCCTCACTGGCGTCAGCAAATTCTCAACGGGCAGTCTGTTCTCCGGTCTCAACAATCTCACTGACATCACCATCGACCCGCATTACTCGGCCATCTGTGGGTACACCGATGCGGACTTGGACACGGTATTCGCGCCTGAACTACCCGGACTGGATAGGAATGAGATACACCGTTGGTACAACGGCTATAACTGGCTGGGAGAGGATAAAATCTATAACCCTTTCGACATCCTCCTGCTCTTCGACAAGCGGCAGTTCGGAGCCTACTGGTTCGAGACCAGCACACCGACTTTTCTCATCAGGACGTTAGTAGATCGCGGGGTGAGTTCCATAGACTTGGATGATATACTGGGCAGTGACGACTTGCTATCTGCCTTCGATGTTGACCACATCGCGACCGAAGCCCTGCTGTTCCAGACCGGCTATCTAACCATTCGACATACCGAGCCACGCGGTAGCAGGACCTACTACCGTCTGGGCTACCCAAACCAGGAAGTGCGCCAGAGCCTGAACGAAAGTCTGCTAAACCACTTGACTGGGAACCCGACGCAGCAGGTAAGGCCACCGGCTACGACTGACTGACTTTTCTCGGTATATATGATTGCGAGAAAGTGGTTAACATGAATTTGACCCTTGAACTAACAACCGATCAGGTCATTAGTTTGATCCAGCAAATGCCACCGGAAGAGAAGCGAGCAGTATTACTCGCACTTGCAGAGCAGGCAGAAGTCAATCGCACGGCACGCATGGACTATGCTGAAGCGCAGTTTCGAAAGTTATGTGCGTCTCGAGGGTTGAATTGGGACACGATGACCGAGGTGGAACGCGAGAATTTTGTCGATGACCTCATCTGTAGAGAAACCTCCCTGAAGCACACCTCCTATTCAGTCGTTGTCGAACTAAAAAACTACAGGAATCATCACTACAAGGACGATATAAATGAATTGCCGAAAAAAATTCGCGATGAAGTATATACTAATCCGTTTGCTTTTCTGATAGGAGCCTGTTTCGATAGAGGTATGGATTGGAAACAGGCTTGGGAAATTCCTTACCAGATCAAACGTCGCGGCAAGCTGGATCCTGCTATACTTGCTTCAATGACTGAGAAAGAATTATCTTTACTCCTGGAGAGTCTGCCCAGGAAGCCACGTTATGGCATACCGAGAGGGGCTAAGACGCTAAAGGATGCCGCCTCTCTCGTGCGTGACCAGTTTGGTGGTGACACAACCGCGATTTGGCGAGATGCATCTCCTACCGAAATAAAAAAAAGACTCCAAAGCATTCATGGCGTTGGTCAGGGTATCGCGTCCATGGCCGTCCGCATGCTGCATGATAAGTGGGAAATGTTTGCAGGGCAGGAATATCAAATAGATATCAAGGCCGATGTACATGTTATACGTGTATTTCAACGCACAGGGTTGACTCACTCTAAGGCGGAAGAAGAGGCGATATCCGCTGCGAGACGCCTGAATCCGAAATTCCCCGGCGAACTGGACTGGCCAGCCTGGAAGATAGGGAAGGACTGGTGCTTTCCCACCAAACCCCAGTGTAATTCCTGTCCACTGACAGCAGTATGCGGCAAACATATCAACTAAGGCGTCGAAACTGTTCAATCTCTATCCCCATGAGTAGTTTCGTCTGGCAGCCCTGATCATACAAGAGCCATCTCAGTCTGAAGTCGGCGACCTGGTGGTGCTTTACATCCCTGAAATCCTTAAGGAGAAAGGCCATGCCCTATACTAATTATACGTCTCAGGAAGTCGAATCACGCGGTGAAGCAATATATGTGCAACAAATCCGTGACAAAGTGGATCCCAAGCACAAAGGCAAGTTCTTGGTCATAGACATTGAAACAGGTAAATACGAAATCAACTCCGACGATTTAGTCGCTACAAAACAGCTACTTGCCAAACATCCCAATGCAGTCATTTATGGTTTGCGAATCGGGTACCCAACCGCCTATCGCATCGGTAGCAGCTTTTCGGTGAACACACAATGATTACTGGACAGGTTACAGCCAACCGAGAAGCTGTTATTGAATTGGAAATTGTTAGCCAAAATCAAAAAATAGAAAGAGTTGAGGCAGTCATCGATACAGGCTTCAATGGATATCTGACCCTACCGAGTGATTTAGTCAACCGCCTCAATCTTCAACTGGCGGGAAATCGGCGTGCGACCCTTGGAGATGGGAATACGGTGGTGATGGATGTATATCTGGCGAAAGTGATATGGCATGGCCAAGAACGCGAAGTAATTGTTTTGCAAGCGGAAGGCGGACCATTGATCGGCATGTCATTACTCTATGGAAATCGCGTGATATTAACGATTGTAAACGGTGGCGATGTTACGATTGATCCTATACTGTAATCCATAACTCCGACGATTTGGCAAGAGCCTGTTCATGGAATGACATCGCTAACGCTCTCACAGACCTTGCAATAGCAATGATCCCCACTGCGCGTACCCACCGGATAGTTGACCTTACTCAAAGAACCCCTCATCGTGGGGCCGCAAATCAATCTCGAAACCCCAGGCACCTTTGTCCTGCTGCACCAGACGCCAATAGGCATCGGCCACGGCGTCAATATTCATGAGAGGTTCGCTCTCCTCGACATCTTCTCTCTCGTGCAATAGAGGAGTATCCAGCACCCCATCTATGATAACGTGAGCCACGTGAATGCCTTCGGGCCACAACTCACGGGCCAACGCCCAGGCCAGGCCGCGCACCGCAAACTTGGCACTGCTGAAGGCAAGCGCACCTGCCCGACCCCGAATGGACGAAGTAGCTCCGGTGAAAAGGATGGCGCCGCTACCCGCAGATAGCATATCGCCAACCACTTCTTTGGCGCACAGAAAGGAACCATAGGCACACACGCGCCAGGATAGTTCAAACTCATCCAGGGTCAGTTCGTGGAACGTTTTCCATGAGGCATTACCAGCGTGATTGATCAAAACATCAACCGGACCCAATTCCTCGCGCACCCGGGCAAAACTCCGGATCACCTGCTGGGGATCGGTGATATCCGTGGGTACAGCCAGAGCCTTCACACCTTCTTGCAGCAATTCTTCAGCCAGTTCCTGGATATAATCAGGGGACCGGGCCAGCAACCCCACCTGATAGCCTTCGCTTGCAAACTTCCTCACCAGTGCGGCACCTAAACCAGAGCCGACCCCTGAAATAACAGCCGTTTTGGACATAGTACTCTCCTTTTTTTATAGACCTTTCGCCCCCATCGGATGCGGACCAGAGGTCATCACACCTTGTCGCGCGTGGGCATAAACCGCATCCTGAATCTCGAGAATACGCACCGCATCAACAATCGTCGGCTCGAACGCATTGCCCTCACGGCTCGCATCTAACGCTTTACCCATCACGCGCTGCATGCGCTCGCCGTGAGAAATATCCTCGCTAAACTGGACACCCTCAGTCGTGTGAACCTCAATCAAAGGCTCGCCATTGCGACCGTACTGTTCAAAAACCGAAGCCTTTGTACCAATAAATCGAAAAAAATGATCCCCACTGCGCGTACCCGCCGGATAAGTATAACCGGACTCAACTATCCCGGTAATACCATCATCCGTTCGCAACACACCAACACCGCTATCCTCCACCCCCCGGCTGTACATCGCATTAGACATCACCGCACCAACAACGGAAACACGCCGATCACCAACAAATTGCAAAAACGTATCAATCCCATGCGCCGCCTCGACTGCCCAGCACCCGCCACCGGAAATACCCGGATCATTGTGCCACGCTGACGGCGTCGGATCGTAACGGGACGGAGGACCATTATTCAACCTGCTGCTATACAGCACCAGATCGCCCAAACTGCCATCCGCAACCATATCCTCCACCACACGGACAATTCGGCTCGCGCGATTTGGCAGCACCAGCGCACTAAACACACCGTACTTCTCCGACGCCTCCGCCGCAGGACGCAAGCGATCTGCACAATCGGCAAACGGCTTATCCAGAAGATAGGGAACGCGGCGATCCACACATGCTTGCACATGAGACGGCATCTCAACATGTTTTCCCGCGACAAGAGCCGCATCTGGCAGACACGCATCGAGACACGCACCTGCCGACTCGAAACCACGGCACTGGAACTCCTCCGCCAACTGTTGTCGGGGACCCACATCGCCATCCATAACACCGACAATATCGTGACCGAGACCGTGCGCGGTACGCGCCATACCTCGTCCGTGGTGACTATAGGAAAGAACGACCAGTTTCATATTTTGTCTCCCTTCTCAACCCAACGCCACAATAGACCGGCACAGCACTTTACCGCGCTCTGACAGAGAATCGTAAATCGCGCGGGGCATCTCGCCATCTCGTCCGGGTCGGCGAAACCAGGGCGCGTAATAGCCCACACTCGTCATAATACGCACATCCC
>JAGWBW010000156.1:443-1184 GCA_021295695.1 Candidatus Latescibacterota bacterium | reverse complement strand
ATTTTTGCATCCGGCAGCGAATAATCGCCGCCAGCACCACTGCACACAAACTGATTACTATTGAAAATAGCTTCAATAATAGGTAGAATAGTAGGCAGATCAACCAGCATCGCCCATTCGGGGTGATGGATCTGCGAACCAAACGAATAACGCGCAAAACCCCTGTTCGCCTTCTCCAGCGGAATCGCGCTCGTCTGTTCTGCAACAACGCGATGCGCGCCCTCCACGAGAAAGGCAAACTCTTCATCGGTCAACGCATCCGTCACAACGGCAAGCCCATCGCGGTGAAAAACAGAGGCTGCGCGGTCAACTTCTGACGGTTCAATGAGTTCGAGGTCGAGCATAAGGATCTCCAAAGGAGGTTGTTGTGATAAAAGACACAGATATCTTACAAGACACGTACGAGCCTGGCGAATACGATCCCGCACTCTACAAACACGCCCGCATCGCCAAATGTGTTGACGGCTTTGAAAACGTGAGCGATGAACACATCGCACAATTTCACGCACAGGGCTTTTTGCCAATTCAAAGCGCGTATTCCAGTGCACAGATCAACGACGGCATGGCCGCAGTAAAAGAATTAATCGCAGGGCAAAATCGTGAGTTCCAAGGCGTACAATTTGAGCGCGGACGCGCCAAACAGGTCAAACAATCAGCCGGTCACGCGCGCGAACTACTCGTGCGAAAACTCACCCGATTTGTCGGATTCGATCCGCGTCTGGACGCATTTGGCGAAGACCC
>JAGWBW010000156.1:0-418 GCA_021295695.1 Candidatus Latescibacterota bacterium | reverse complement strand
GCCAACCAGGCCATGTTAAAACCGCCCGGCATTGGACGCGAAAAACCCTGGCACCAGGACCACGCCTACTTTGACGTGCCCATGCACACCTGCATCGTCAGCGCGTGGGTCGCCCTCGATCCCGCGGATCCCGAAAATGGGTGTATGCACGTCATCCCCCAAAGTCATCGAGAAGGTCCCGTCGTACACTTCAAAAGACGCGACTGGCAAATTTGCGACACCGACATCGCCCGCAACCGCATCACCGCAGTAGCCCTGCAACCCGGCGGCGTACTGCTCTGGCACGGGCGATTGCACCACGGCTCCCCGGCAAACCGAACAGACCGCCGTCGCCGCGCCCTGCAACTGCATTACATCCCCGGGTCCATAGAGAAAATTTCTTCAGAAGAACGCCTTGCGGTCTATGGCAACGAAGGCA
>JAGWBW010000155.1 GCA_021295695.1 Candidatus Latescibacterota bacterium | reverse complement strand
CGTTTTGTTGCCGCATCGGAAAAATTGCGTTGTTGAAGGCCTGGTACTTCCTCAACGATTTGCGCGACAAAATAATCGGCTAATGCGGGAATGTCTTCGCGGCGTTCGCGCAATGGGGGCATGTGCAGGACTTCAAAGCGCAATCTGTCGTAGAGGTCCTGGCGGAATCGACCTTCGGCAATTTCCTTTTCGAGGTCGGTATTTGTGGCGGCAATAACGCGCACATCGACAAAGATGGGTGCCGCGCTGCCAACGCGCTGAATTTCGCTATATTCAATGGCGCGCAATACGTTTTGCTGAAATTCGGGCGTGGTATTGCCAATTTCATCGAGGAATAGGGTACCGCCACTCGCGGCTTCAAATTTGCCCGGGCGGGCTTCTGTCGCGCCCGTATAAGCCCCTTTTTCGTGCCCAAAGAGTTCGCTTTCGAGCAATTGGTCGGCAATGGCAGCGCAATTGACTTTGACAAAGGGACGGTCTTTGCGGTCACTGCCATAGTGGATAGCAGCGGCGACGAGTTCTTTGCCCGTGCCGGGTTCGCCCGTGATGAGCGCGGGCCTGGGGATGGGGGCTACGGTTTGCGCTCGCTGGAGAATTTGCTGGAGTTTGGGGCTGGAGCCGATGATTTGATAACGCTTGCCAAATTCGTTCCGGTAGAATTGGTTTTCGCGCCCCAGGTCCTGGACTTCGGCCCGCAGTTGGGCATTTTCCCTGAGTGCTTGATACACGCGGTTGAGTTTTTCAAGGCTGAGTTCGATTTTGTCTTCGATATAAAAGTCTTTTTCAATAAAGTCTGTGGCGCCCAGTCGCAATGCAGCCACGGCAGTATCTATTGTGCCCTGCCCGGTAAGCATAATGACGGGCAGGTCGGGAACCTCTTCGAGCATTTGTGGTAAAATTTCGAGACCATCGGGTTCATTGGGACCGTAATCGAGGTCGAGAATGGCCAGGCCAATCTGATTGGGATGTTGTTGCAGATATGATAGGGCTTCGCGTCCGGTAGAGAAGGCATGGACGGTGCGCGTGTCGTCTCGCAGGCTTCGAATCAGCATGTCGAGGACTTCGATCTGGTCGTCAGCAACGATAATTTCGGTCATGGGAGAAATATTGAAAAGGGTCTTATTGGATAAATTCTTCAGCTATTGGATCGCGCGAGGTGTCGGGTACGCTGTGTTGCAGACCAATGCTGTCTTGTTGTGTTGTTGAGACTTCAAAATCGACGGGCAGGTCAATGCGAAAAACCGCGCCTGCGCCCGGCCGGCTGATTACGCGCAACGTGCCGCGGTGTGCCGCTGCAATGCGAGAGCATATACTCAGCCCATATCCATTGCCCTGTTCCCGCGTTGAAAATCCGGGGTCAAATATGCGGGTTTGCAAATTTTCGGGAATGCCGGGGCCATTGTCTTCTACTTCAATATATACCGAACTACGCTCTGTATCGGCGCCCACCTGTACTGTCACCACGCCATTATCTTCAACGGCTTCGATGGCGTTGAGGGTCAGGTTTGTGACGGCTTCAGATAACATGCCTGCGTCCGCTTTTACCTGAGGTACATGGGGTTCGGCTGCAAATGTGAGTTCTTTTGTCCCTGATCGTGCAGAGAGTTTATGGGTCATCTTTGCAATGATTTGGGGTACATCGACCAGCGCGGGGTTCATGGTGTCTTGTTTCATAGACCGCAAGTAGGCAACCCATTGGTTGTAGATGTGTTCTTGTTCGTGTGCGATGTCTTTTAGATCATCCAGGCCGTCGGTATGAGGTAAATTGCGTATGGCGCGGCGCATTCGGCTGCCGGAGAGGCCCATCAGGTTTTTGATGCGGTGGCCGTGCGTATAGAGGCTTTCATAGACCTGTGCGCGGCCCAGGTCTATGAGTTCGAGAGAGAGACGCGCGAGAATGCCCGGTGCTCTAACGCCAAATTCTTCTGTGATGCTTGCGTATTCGCGTTCCATTTGCGTCGAACTCATGTGGTGAAAGAGCAATCGGGCGAGATTGCCATAGGGCAGCATGTAATCGGGTTCGAGATGTATGGCGATTTTAAACTCGCCAAGTGCCGATAAAATCTGCCCATTTTGCATGAGCAAAACGCCCAGGTTGTTGTGCCCGGGCGCAAAGAGTGGATCGGCTTCTAAACCCCGGCGGTAAACGGCAATCGCTCGCGTTGCGTTTTCCGGAAAGTCATCGAGCAGGCTGCCCAACAAAAAACAGACGCGGTCAATGAGGGCTTGTTCTCCACCTCGGTTATCGACAGACAAAATGTATTCGAGGTGTTCAACCGCTTTTTTGTAGTCGCCTGACCCCGGCGCTGCACCGCGTGCGTGTTGCAGTGCCGTTTGGAAACGGGCTTCCAGATCGGTGGTTGTGTTCAGGGTGTTGGCCATGGCTGTACTTGCGCGTTTTAGACTATGTCTGTGCGTCTTCTGTGGTATCGGATTTGCCGTTTTCCCCAGAGGCTTGTTCGCCGTTCATTTTGCCCAAAAATTCGGGCAATTCAAGCCCTGCCAGACGCGCCAGATCGTGCATGGGCGGTATGGCACCCATGAGGCGTTGTCCCAGGTTGGACATGCCACTCTCGCCATTGCCGCTATCCCAGACCATTACTTTGTCGATGGGCAAGTTACTGATGGCTTCTGCCTGGATGTTGGCGACTTCGGTGAGGCGTTCGATGATCAAAAAGGCCGCTGCAGCTTGATCTTTGCTGCCACAGGCTTCAACGAGTTGTCTGTATCCTTCGGCTTTGGCATTGAGTATGGCCTGAGTCCCCTGGGCTTCGGCCTGCTTTTGTGCGAGAATAGCGGCGGCTTCACCTTCGGCAATAAGTCGTCGCTGTTCTTTTTCGGCTTCTGCTTGAACGACCTGGCGTTGTTTTTCAGCTTCTGCTTGAACGACGATTTCTGCGCGTAAGCGCGCTTCTTCGCGCAGTGCCCGGGCTTCTTCGGCTGCTTTTTCCGCGGTTTCCTGAGCGACGCGAATGGCGCCGTCAGTGGCTTTGGTCGCTTCTTCTGCCTTTCGGCGCGCTTCTTCTTCTGCCACGCGTTGTCCTGCGCGATAGCCGGCTGTTTTTGCTTCTGCTTCTGTTTCTGACTGTACGGCTTCTGCTTCGAGAGCCGCGACATTTTGGCGTTTGTCTCGCCCTGCCTCTGCTTCGCCAATTTCAGCTTCGGATTCGAGTGCGGCAACTTGTCGTCGTCTGTTTCGCGTTGCTTCTGCTTCGCCGACGTCGGCCTCTGACTCGGCTGCAGCGACCTCCCGACGGCGATCGCGTGCGCGTTCGGCCACGCCGACCTGACCATGCCTTTCTTGTTCAGCCACGTCAATAGAGGCCTGGTTGATGGCTTCGGCTGCTGCTTTTTGTCCGATGGCTTTGATGTAGCCGCTTTCGTCGTCGAGGTCTTTGATGTTGACATTGATAACGGCCAGACCAATTTTTTCCATTTCAGTGGAGACGGCATCATTTACTTTGGTCATGAATGCCTGTCGGTCCTGATTGATTTCTTCAATTTGCATGGTTGCAATGACTGCGCGCATCTGACCGAGGATGATGTCTTGTGCCTGGCTCTGAATTTGATCGCGGGAAAGGCCCAGGAGGCGTATGGCCGCGTTTTGCATGATGCCGGGCTGATTGGAGATGGCTGCTGTGACTGTGGTGGGCACGGATACGCGGATATTTTCCTGTGAAAGTGCGTTGTCCAGATCGATGGGTACGACAAAGGGTTCGAGGTCGAGGTACTCGTAGTCCTGCAAAAGGGGCAGGACAAAAGCTGCGCCACCGTGTACACATTTTGCGGCTGAGCCACCCCCTGTTTTGCCGTAGATGACGAGTATTTTGTTAGATGGACAGCGCTTGTAGCGGGAAATGAATGTGAGGAATAGCAGAAGTACAACGGCTGCCAGGATGACGATGAGAATGAATTCGGTGGGCATGGAACCTCCTCTGGTTCAGGATTAAATGGGTTCGACTTCAACGGTGGTTGTGTCGAGTGTTCGCAATACGCGAACCGGCGTCTTGTTCTGGATGGACTGTCCGCCTTTGCTGCGCGCAGAGACGTAGTTGACAGCCCCGCTTTCCATCACGCGAATTTGACCGGCGCCATTTTCGGGGATGTCGATATAGACTTCGCCTTCATTGCCGATGCAGGACGATAGGTTTCGGTTATGCGATTCGGAGAGTTGTTGCACTTTGTAGAAGAAGTAGGCAACCAGGGCCATCCCCGCGCCGCCCCATACGAGGCCGCGAAGAACCGACTCTTCGATTGAGAGACCCAGGTCGAGATAGAGCGCGCTGGCCCATCCAAAGAGCATGCCAAAGGCAATCACAGAGCGCAGTGAGAGCAGTTGAAAGGTTGCGACACCGTGATCATAAGGACTATTATCGACATCTGGTCCTGCATCGTTGGCATTGAAGTCGTCGGCAAGGCCATCTGCGGAATCGCCCAGGCCGATGAGTGTCGTGATAAATTGCCAGAGAAACAAAAGGGTGAAGAAGACAGCACAGCCGTAGAATGCCTGATTGAGAGGCGCGAGTTCTGACCACCATGCCTGCATATTAACCTCCAGAAATCTTGCGCGTTTTATCAACTACTTTGGGCGGAGAAGCAGGAAACTGCTACGCGCGAATCTATTATTCTTAAATTTGTCTATGCAAAGGGCGAAAAGCAAGGGTTATTTCTTATCCGGGTTGTAGGCCGAGTTTGCGAAATTCGCTTTTGAGTTGGCGGCGGGCGCGGCACAGCCAGGTTTTCACGGTTCCAAGCGGAACGCGAAGTGCCTGTGTGATTTCTTCGTAGGACCAGTCCATGACGTAGCGCAGCCACATGGCTTTGCGGTAGCGTTCGGGTAAGTTTTGGATGCTTTTGTGGACCAATTGTATGCGTTCGCGTTTTTCTACTATTTGATCTGGTAGTGTGCCGGGTATGATGTCGCGGATGACGTTGCGAACGATTTCGGGGTCTTCGGTTTGATAGACCCAGTTTTGCCGAACTTGCTGCGAGCGCAGGTGTGAGCGATAGACGTTGAGGGCTATTTGTGTGAGCCAGGTCGAAAATGCTGCCTGGCCTCTGAATGTGTGGAGCGAGCGATAGGCGCGGAAAAACGTGTCTTGCATCAGGTCGTCAATGGTGTCGCGGTCCGAAATGCGCTGTGCGAGGGTGCCGTAGATCTGGTTCTGGTATTTGTGGTAGAGTTTCTCAAAGGCTCGGCTGTCGCCCGAGAGGGATGCGCGAATCAGATTTTGATCCTGTGTTTTCACTTTTTTCTCCATTCGTTAAGATAATCTGTTTATTACTATTCTTTGATTTGTGACAAGACGGATTTTTCCGTCAGTCTCTTTTGATCAAGCGGTAACCGATCCCAATACATATAACGGCGATGGCGAGTTTGAGCAGGAGAAAGAGTAGCCCAAATAGAGAGCCGATGAGCGGGAAGAGAACCTGGATGGCGATAATGCCGCCAATGATGATGAGTACGATGCCGATGAGTTTTGCCAACATGGGATGTCCTTTTTATTTTTGTCCGTCAATCCGAGATGGTTTGCGGAGATGGAGATGGCGCAACGGATGATTGGTTGTTAAGACGGTCGAGTTTATCGTCGTTGGTGATGACGATGTCTTGAAGGTCGGTGAGGCGTTTTTCAAGTTCTTTGACGCGCTTTGAAAGTTTTTCAGACTGGTTATTATCTTTTTTTAATTTTTTTCTTCTTTCTTGCTCGAATGTTTCTACGACGGTAAAAAAGCCAATGAAAGCCATAGTAGCCCAGGCTGCTGCAAGGCCGAGACCTCCTCCAAATGTTGGGTCATGGAGAATATAGGCAACTGTACCACTTGCAAGAGTCATCAAGCTGATACCAACTACGATTGTAAGAAAGATGCGCATGGTGCCCTCCCTGTTAGTTTAAGTTAGCGCGCAATGGGCGATCGCTCGAATTTTTCGTCAATGTTGATTAGAATGTCCTGAATGTCCGTGAGCCTGCGGTCGAGTTCGTCCATTCGCTCATTC
>JAGWBW010000154.1 GCA_021295695.1 Candidatus Latescibacterota bacterium | reverse complement strand
TTGCTGGGCAGCAACGAAATGAACCAGTTAATCAACCAGGCCCACTTCAAAATACCCGGCGACAACGTCGCATTTCCGTGGCATCAGGACAGCGAGCACCGGGGATATGGAAAACCCTGGTGGAAGGACGTCAACGGACGCGGCAGCTTCGTCCAACAGGCCATCGCCATTGACGATGTAACCGAAGAAAGTGGACCTTTGAAATTCATCCCCGGAAGTTGCAAATTGGGACATCTGGGCCTGCTGAGTCGCAGCGAAGAAGAATGCCGGGCAATCTTCAATTCCGACGACGCCATAACGGGAATCATGAAAGCCGGCAGCGTAGCCCTGTTCAATCCCTATGTCATTCACGGCAGCGAACCGAACCGCTCGCAGAAACCGCGGCGCGTCTTTATAAACGGCTATGCTTACCCGGGCGCCAACTCGAGAACCTATCTCGGCAGGGGGGCTGGCAGGCTCCTAAAGATCACCAACTAAGAGACTGTTTTAAAACTCATTTTGCCCCTTCTCAGCGATGCGCTATTGCCCTGTCATTCTGAGCGGAGCGCAGCGNNNNAAGATGCTTCGGCTACGCTCAGCATGACAAAACGCCGGACATCCGTAGCATCAGGTATTAATTTTAAAACAGCTTCTAAAGAATGTATTATCGGGTCTGAGCCTTCTCCCGGTCTTCCTCCTCAAGCGCACGTGCCATCGCCTGACGCACATTTAGAGGACGGACGGGAAAACGATCGAGCGCACCACCATCCCGGACAACCGTCTCATTGCGCAAACTATCGATAAGCTTCTTACCCACCCGCGCATAAAGAGGCGTCACCAACCACAACCACAGACTGGAAAGCCGAGGACTCAAAAAAGGCACCGGAATCATCAGACGCCGCACGCCGATCTGGCGGGCATATTCGCGCATCAGCCCTCCGTAGGACACCTGTTGAGGACCCCCAATCTCAAAAACCGCGCTACCCTCCTCCTCCACATCCAGACCCTGGATCAAATAGGCAATCACATCCTCAATCGCAATCGGCTGGGTTGGCATTCGGACCCAACTCGGCGTAATCATAATCGGCAACTTATTGACCAGACTGCGCACCATCTCAAAAGACAGCGACCCCGAACCAATAATAATAGAAGCGCGGAACTCCAGCGTTGCAGGTCCCTCAGAAGTTAGAATAGATCCCACCTCTCGACGACTCGCCAGATGCGAAGAAAGCTGGCTATCCCCAACCAGACCCCCCAAATAAATAACGCGCCGAACCCCCTGCTGCAGCGCGACGCGAGCGAAATTTTGTGCCCCAATGCGATCCTGCTCCTCAAAATTGGCTCTGGACCCCATAGAATGCACCAGATAGTACGCCGTATCTACCCCTTCCAGAGCAACCCTCAGCGAATCCCGATCCAGCACATCCCCCGCCACAATTTCGGTATCGGAACAAAATCGACCAGCCAGATATTGGGGATTGCGAGCCAGGCACCGCACGCGTTCTCCCCGCTCTTCAAGCACCGGAACCAGCCGCCCACCAACATAACCACTGGCCCCCGTCACCAGTACGAGCCTGTCTTTTTTCCTATCCTGAGACATTGCCTGCCTAATGCATATCTATGGACAGCACATAACTGATCAAGGTCACCAAAAGCCACGTCGCCACCAGAACGATCCCAAAGGGACGCTTCAACGCGTTACCCGACACAAAAATGCCACAACGGAAAATAATGAGAATAAACACCATTGCCGGGAACAAAAATTGGAAAAACTGACCATCGGCTTGCAAGCCACCTGGCGTTGCTGCGGCCGAGACACCAGCGACAAAGAGCACATTGAGAATATCTGCACCAATAATATTGCCAACAGCCAGCTCACCGTGCCCGCGCCTGACAGCGGTAATCGCCGTGACGAGTTCTGGGAGCGACGTGCCAAACGCGACCAGCGTTGCCGAAATAATGTGTTTTGGCACGCCAATTCTCTCTGCCAAAACACTCACACTGGGAATGAGAATTTGTGCCGAAATAACAATAACTGCAATCGCCAAGAGCAACTTGACGAGCACAACGCCCGCGTGGCTACCCTCCACATCGGTTGCATCTTCACGCTCAGTATCCGACGCGGTTGCAGCCCATCGGATCGACTGCCAAATATAAAGTCCCAAAAGTACCACAAAAGCGAACCCGACGAACTGTGGCAAAACCCCACCCTGGCTAAACAATTTCGCGGGAGAAGCCCATGGAAAACAGGCGAGCACCAGAAGAATACCAGCCCCCACCTGCACATTTGACAACCGCGACGCCAACTGGCGGTTGAGAGGCAAAGGAGCAATCAGAGAAGCCAGGCCGATGATAAGGCCCGTATCGCAGATAATCGAACCGACGGCATTCCCAAGAGCAAGCCCCGGTTTCCCTTGAATCGCCGAAAACACGGACACCGCTGCTTCCGGCGTCGTCGTACCAATACTCACAATCGTCGCACCGATAATCGCTTTCCCCAGCCCCCAGCGCACCGAAAGCGTCACAGCCTCATCGACGAGCCACTCCGCGCCTTTGCCGAGCGTGTACAGCATCACCGCAATAATCACCAAAAGGAACGGACTGGCCAATCCCACCACAAGCTCTTCAATCCACTTTTCCATCTTCATCCTTCCAAATCAAATCACAAATATATCGCTCGGACGATCCTGCTCCGCCACACTAAGAGAAAAAGACCGAACACCCTGCCCCTGCAACATATCCACGCATGTCTCTCGCGCCAGATCTGGCCGATTATTTTTCTCACTCAAATGCGCCAGAACCGCCTGTTGCAATCCCTCCTTCGCCAGATCGCACAACGCCTCTGCTGCCCCATCATTTGACAAATGACCGTGCGAGCTATTGATCCTCTGCTTCAAAACCCACGGATAAGGCCCATCCATAAGCAACTGTCGATCATAATTCGTCTCAATAATCACCAGATCGGCGCGGCGCATATACTGATAAACCAACTGCGTCACCGTACCCATATCTGTTGCAACCGTCACATTGGAATGACCATCTGTCACGGAAAAATTCACGGGATCAGCCGCATCGTGAGGCAATTGGAACGCCTGAAAAGACAGATCGCCAATTGAAAATGCCTCATCATTCTCAAACACACGAACTTTCTCAGTCCCCCGAAAAATCTTCTTCGAAGCATTCAACGTACCCTCCGTCATCCAAACAGGCAGCCCATACCGCCGCGCCAACACACCCACCCCCTTAATATGATCGGAATGCTCGTGACTCACCAAAATAGCCTGCAAACCCGCTGGATTAATCCCAACACCTTGCAAACGCTCTTCAATCCTCTTACCCGTTAAACCCGCATCGATAAGCACACTTGAAGAACCATTTTGAACACAGATCGAATTGCCACCACTCCCACTTGCCAATAAACAGACTTTCACTATCCACTCCTCTGAACACTACTCATTCACAATTCGCGCCACCCAAATACTAATCTCGTATAAAACGATAAGCGGCATCGCCATCAAAAGCTGAGACAAGGGGTCGGGAGGGGTCAAAATAGCTGCCAGTATAAACCCGGCCAAAAGCGCATAACGCCGTCCCTTTCGCATCCGATCGCGTGTTGCAATCCCCATCTTAGCTAAAAAAAACGTCAACACGGGCAACTCAAACACCAGGCCAAAAGCCACCAGAAGGCGCAGCACAAAACCGATATACTCCCCAATATCAAACTGCGGCTTTACACCCGTATCAGCAGCAAGCCCAACAAAAAACTTCATCGCCAATGGAATAACCAGCCAGTAAGCCAAAAAAGCACCCACAATAAAACACACAGTAGCCGAACCAATGACAAACGTCACAAACCGCCGCTCGCTGGCAAACAGACCGGGCGCAATAAACATCCAGATCTGATAAATCAAAAACGGCAACGCCAGAATCCCCCCGCCCACCAGCGCGATCTCCAGCTTGACCATAAACATGCCCATCGGTCTTAACGTCTGCAATATCAGTTCATTTTCCAGTTCGCGGGTAGGATGGAGCAGCACAGCCAAAATCTCATTGACAAAAATTCCGCAAAAAACCGCGCCTATAATAATCGCGGCCAAACCCTTCAAAATGCGCCACCGCAACTCCTCCAGATGATCGAGAAAGGGCATCGGCTTGCCTTCATCGGGAAGTTCCCCATCCCGGTCTGGCATAATCGCTGGCACCGTACCTTCAGGCGGTGCAACATCCCCCGCCACCTCTTGCGGCCGCCGAATAGCCGACACCGCCAACCCCATCAACGCAATCACGCCACACAACTGAGAAAACAAATCGCCAAACCGCATATAAAGCGTCTGATCATTCCGCGGTTCAATGGTCCCAGCCACAACAGCCTCGTAAAACAAACCCGTCTTTTGCTCTTGCCGCCCATAGGGATCGACAAACATCGACACACCCGTATTGGCACAGCGCACCACCCAACGCCTGTTTTCGACAGCCCTGAAAGTTGCAATATCCGCGTGCTGATACGGCGCTGCCGTGCGCCCATACCATCCATCATTGGTAATCACCACCAAAAACTCGGCACCCCGAACCATCATATCGCGCGCAAGCCAGGGAAACACAGAATCAAAACAAATCATACCGGAAAACTTGCCACCCGGCACCTCAAAAACCGTTCGCGCAGTCCCGCTTTCAAAATCCCCACTGATATACCCCCCGCCGCTCCACTGAAAATCGCGCAAAAACCCGAGCAACTCGGGAAAAGGCGCCCGCTCTCCAAACGGCACCACCTTCACCTTGTCGTAATGCGGCAAATCGCCCCCACCCGGCTCAAACAAAAAAGAAGAATTGTAAAGACGATCACGCGCCGCGGCCTCGAAGCGATTCGCCCCCATATACAGATAAATCCCCAGCGAATCGACCAACGCCTGCACCCGCGCTTGATACGCCTGATGCAATGACCGTCCACTTTTCAAATCACTCTTCAAACGCGCCGGCAACGCCGCCTCTGACCACACAACCAATCGCGCCCCTGTCTCTGCGGCCTGAATAGTCAAAGGTTTCAGCTTATCAAAATTGTGATCAAAACCCCAGTAAGATTTCTCCACAGGTGGCACATTTTGCTGCACAATAGCGACCTTCAAATCGCCCTTGGCAACCGGCTCTGCCATGCGCCACAAACCAAAACCCAACGGCAGTGCAAAAGCCAGAACCAGAACACCAACCACCAGGCCGCGCCGCGCACTTTCCAATGCCTTAAACGCGATCAGATTGACCACCACCACCCAGAACGACACGCCGTAAACCCCGGTCGCTTCTGCAATTTGAATCAAAGGCAAATAATCCACCTGGGTATGCCCCAGCAACATCCACGAAAACCCCATATCGCCCAGCGTATTAAAATATTCAAACCCCACCCACAAAAAGGGCGTCATCCACAAACCCAGCCTGCCAGCGCGCGCCAATGCAAACGACCACAACCACACAAACAGCCCCCGAAAAAGCGACATATACAAAATTGCCCCCGCCATACCCGGGGGGGTAATCCACGCAATCCAATAAATACTCGCACCATAAAAAACCAGGCCCTGCAAAAAACCCGCGCCAAAAGCCACGCGCCCACGCAAATTTTCGGCAACGGGGATCAGGGGCAACAAACTAATACAGGCCAAAAAACCGAGTGGCAAAGGGGGAAAAGCCGCTGCCATAAGCAGACCCGACAAAATCGGATACCCGAGCACCAATTTCCAACCCCAAGTATTGTCCTGCGTTGTACTATCCGTCATCTTCCTCTTTTAACCCCATCGATTCAAAAACCATTCACAGCAAGAACCACAAACAAAAATCCATGTTGCAAAAAACACAAAGACTATGCAATATAAAGGCGGGTCAAATCTCTGTCAATTGCCGTCCCCAAAAACAAACCCGGTCTATAATATGTTGCCCGATCTCCATTCCGAACTCCAAGCATTGCACGAACAAAACCTCTACCGCTCGGTGCGATGTGTAGAAACCAGCCAGGAACCCCGCATCCGCATCAAAGGGCGGGAACTCATCCTCTTTTGCTCAAACAACTACCTGGGCCTCGCCAACCATCCCGTTCTCAAAGGCGCAGCCATCGAAGCACTCAATACCTATGGAAGCAGCACCGTAGCATCGGCACTCATCTCGGGATATATGCCTCCGCATGCCGACCTCGAAAGCAGCATGGCGCAATTCCTTGGCACAGAAGCCGCCATCGCATTTCCCACAGGCTACACGGCCAACCTCGGCGTCATACCCGCCCTCATCAACCGCGACGACATCATTTTTAGCGACCAATTAAATCACCGCAGCATCATTGATAGCTGTCGCCTTTCCCGCGCGCAAATCGCCATCTATAACCACTGCGACATCGCCCACCTCGAATCCCAACTCAAAACCTCATCCGCCCATCGGCGTCGCCTCATCGTCACCGATGGCGTCTTCTCAATGGACGGAGACATCGCCCCACTGCCCGAACTCGTCGCCCTCACCAAACAATACAACGCCATCCTCATGGTCGATGACGCCCACGCAACCGGCGTACTTGGACCCAATGGACGCGGTACCTTCG
>JAGWBW010000407.1:2431-4188 GCA_021295695.1 Candidatus Latescibacterota bacterium | reverse complement strand
GGTATTCGCGTTCTGGATTTGTCCAATGTGCTCGCGGGGCCAGCCAGTGCGCGCACGCTGGCGGAATACGGCGCGGAGGTTATTAAAATTGATCCGCCGGAGCCTTATTTTGGTCCGCGCATTTCCAGTTGGTTTCCTCTGGAAGTTAGCCCCGGCAAGCGCAGCATTATTTTGAACTTGAAAGACGAGGCTGGCAGGGCAGCTTTTATGAAGTTGGTTGAGACTGCCGATGTTATTGTTCACAATTTCCGGCCCGGCGTTGCTCAAAGTTTGGGTATTGATTACGATGCTGTTAAGAGGCGCAAACCCGATATTGTGTATCTCAATTTGACGGCGTTTAATGGTCCGCGCCCGGGTCCGTGGATGAACCGCCCGGGTTTTGATCCTCTGCTTCAGGGATCGACCGGGATACAAATGCGCTATGGCGGCGAGGGCAATAGACCGATCTTGCACGGCTGGGCGTCGTGTATCGATTATATTACGGGATATTCGGCTACTTATGGCGCGGTGCTGGCGTTGCTCAAGCGCAGGCGCAGTGGTGTTCCCGACGGCGGCGATTTTGTGACGACTTCGCTCGCGCAGGGGGGGCAACTCGTGCAGGCGCCTTGGCGCTCGGGCGATGAGCCAGCGGGACAGGATGCTGTTGGTGAACACGCGCTTCACCGTATGTATCGCGCGCGCGATGGCTGGGTTTTCCTGGGTGGGTTGGCGCATGAGATGGGTAAGTTGAGGTGTATTGCGGGGCTGGAGAATACACCTGATGAAGATGCTGGCGAATTTTTAGAAGGTGAGATTAAAAAACGCGATGTCGCCTATTGGGTCAAAGCATTCAACGCAGTGGGGCTGGCCGGGCATCGCATTGATTCGCTGGAAGATATTCGCGAGATGTTTTTGCACGAGGTGAGTGACGAGAATTTGGATGCATGGGATGATGGGCGATCTATTTCTATTGTTCGTTTTACAGATCATCCGGCTGGCAGTGCTGTCGATCTCGCGCCACCCGCTTATGTGCGTTTGAAGAATGCGCCTGTTCAATTGCTCTACGCTTGTCCCAAACAGGGGGCGCATACGAGGGAGATACTCGGGGAATTGGGTTATGATAGCGATTATGTTGACGATCTGATCGCAAAGGGCATAGCGAAAGAGCAACTTCACGAATATTATTTGCCACATTAGACGAATCAACGCACAGGTACAATATAATGCGCCTGTCATTCTGAGCGGAGCGCAGCGAAGTCGAAGAATCTTCTATCACCTATTACTCCAGTGGTAAAGATGCTTCGTCAGCCTAATGGCTTCCTCAGCATGACAGAAGCACCAGACATGCGTAACATCAATTAGGAATTGGAGAGATTATATGCCATCAAAAGAAGAGGTGGATGCGTGGATGGCTGGTTTTAATGCGCTGGATTTGCAGGCGTGGAAAGCGACGATGCATTTTCCGCATTTTCGCCTGGCTTCGGGAATCATGCACCGATGGGAAGACTCAGATATGGATGGTGAATTTATCGCGCGCGTGAGGACTGGGTTGGGTAATATTGGTTGGCACCACAGTGTTTGGACCCGGCGCGAGATCGTCCATTGTTCGGACGAGAAGATTCACGTTGATACGCAATTTACTCGCTACCGCGAAGACGGTTCGGTGATTGCCGCTCACGATTCACTTTATGTTTTGACGTATGAAGATGGCAGATGGGGTATTAAATTGCGCTCCAGTTTTGCCAGATAGAGGAAGGGGTGCCGCTATGAGTTACCAG
>JAGWBW010000407.1:731-2244 GCA_021295695.1 Candidatus Latescibacterota bacterium | reverse complement strand
TCTGTGTGTCTCCGGAAGCACATCCAGAGCTGGCGTGCGAGGCGTTGGATGCCGGGCTGCATGTGTGGATGGAGAAGCCTCCCGCTACGCTTGCATCTGAAGTGGAAACGATGATGCGCCATCGTGGGGATCGCGTGGTCGTTGTTGGGTTTAAGAAGGCATTTATGCCAGCGACCCGGAAGGTGATTGAGTTGATGGCTACAGAGGATTGCGGTCCGCTCAGCGGGCTTTCTGCAGAATATCCGATGACGATTCCAGAAGACGGGGAGAAGGTGCTCAGGTCGCGCGAAGCGCCCAATTGGCTGAAGAATGGCTGTCATCCACTTTCGCTGCTTCTGGCTGTTGGAGGGGATGTTTCGGCTGTTACTATGCACAGAACCGATCAGGGCGGTGGTGTGTGTATTCTCGAATTTGCGAGTGGCGCTGGCGCGTCGGGGATGCGAGCGGTATGCTTTTTGGGGGAAGCAGCATGTGGCGATTGATAAAGATCTTCGCGTGACTCTGGAACGCGGTATTCCTTTTAATTATTCAAGTACGAGAAGTTATATTCCCCCGGGTTTAGATTCTGGTGCGATCTCATGGGAGCCTCAAGACACGCTGGGGACTCTTGAGAATAAAGCTCTTTTTACGCAGGGCTTTTACAATGAGATGCGCTATTTCTGCGATTGTGTTCTGGAAGATAGGATGGCAGAGGTCGGGTCCCTGGCATTCGCGCTGTCTGTTATGAAGGTTTATGAGGCTGCGCTGATGTCGAGAGGGCGCAGGGTCGCGATTCCGAAATAATCTTAACTGATGTTACGCAGGTCTGTGGTTTTGTCATGCTGAGCGTAGCCGAAGCATCTTTTCCACCTAATTTGGTAAGAGATGAACTGCTACGCAGTTGTACCCCGCTCCTTCGACTCCGCTCCGCTCAGAATGACAGGGCAATAGCGCATCGCTGAGAAGGGGCAAAATGAGTTTTATAAGGAGTTTTTATGGCTGAGCAACCCAATATTCTCTATATCTTTTCCGACCAGCATCGGGGTGATGCGATGGGCTGTGTTGGGCATCCGGTGGTTAAGACGCCGAATCTGAATCGCCTTGCGTCTGAGAGTGTCACTTATACGCAGTGCTATACCAATTGTCCGCTGTGTATGCCGTCTCGCGCGTCTATGATGAGCGGTCTGTATCCCCGCGAACACGGGTTGTGGGCAAATGATCAGGATGCCGATTGTGAGGGTCCCAGTCATGTGCGTCAGGTGCGCGATGCGGGTTATCATACGGCTCTGATCGGGAAGTCCCATCTGTATCTTCACGGTGGGGTGCCGGCTTCGCATAGCAGAGATCGCGTTCATGTGCTCAATGCGTGGGGGTTTGACGATCCGCACGAGCTTCACGGTCCGATTGCTTCGGGAAGACACAGTTCGCCTTATACCGATTATCTCGAGGAACAGGGTCTGTTGGAGACGCATCGAAAATTTATCAATGATTATCGCATTCCCTGGCAAAGAGGGACGCTTAAGCCCTGGGAGGA
>JAGWBW010000407.1:0-703 GCA_021295695.1 Candidatus Latescibacterota bacterium | reverse complement strand
GCGGCGAACTGGATTCGCGATTACAAGGGTGATAAGCCTTTTTATTTGCAGGTTCTTTGTCCTGGTCCGCACGATCCGTTTGATTCTCCGCAGGAGTACCGGGATTTGTACGATCCCGGGGATATGCCCGTTGGTATTATGGATGCGCCGAGTGATCCCGTTCCGCTGAATGTTCGACGTATGCAGAGGAGCAAGAATTTGTCGGGTATGACGGTTGAGCAAAAGCAAATTATGATGGTGAATTATTTTGCGAAGATTACGCTTATCGATCACTATATTGGCAAGATGCTCGACGCGCTTGAGGAGACTGGTCTGGCGGATAATACATGGGTTATTTACAATTCTGATCACGGCGAGATGCTGGGCGATCATATGTTGTATAATAAGATCGTTTTTTACGATGCGTCTGTTCGCGTTCCCCTGATTGTGCGTTCGCCGGGAGGTTCGCGGGGGTGGCAGACCGGGGCGTTGACGGATGTGATTGATGTGGTTGCTTCTATTGTTGATATTGCCAATGCCGAACCTTTGCAGACCGATGGGCGGTCTTTTGTTTCACAGGTTCAAGCGGGTGCCGATGGAGAGGGCGCGCAGAGGGGAAAGGATGCTGTTATTAGCGAGGTTTTGGGCCATACGATGGTTTTTGACGGGCGATATAAGCTCGGCGTGGAATCGGTTTCGGAGAGGCCTGTTGAACTGTATGATG
>JAGWBW010000153.1:8914-9906 GCA_021295695.1 Candidatus Latescibacterota bacterium | reverse complement strand
CTTGTGGGATAGTTGACGAGCAGGGTTTCATAGATTTTTTGCGCGTCGTAATATTGGCCGAGGTATTTGTCGTAGATTGCGCCCTGTGCAATATATGCGGCGGGGGAAAGTGGGCTGTGAGGCTGTGTGGTGATGAGTTTGCGATATGTTTGTATAGCTTGCGGGTAGCGTTTTTGATCGGTGTAAATTTTGGCCTGATGGTCGAGCAGGCGATCCGCGAGAAAGGATTGTGGATGGGCGTGATGAAGCGTTTCAAATGCGCGCAATGCTTCGTTTTGATCTTTTTGGCGCAGCTTGAGGCAGGCACTGGCATACGCGCTGAGCAGGGTTGAATCTGCGCGCTGGCCTTCTTGCAATAGCGCGGATAGGGCGATGGCGTCGTTGATGATGTCGCGGTTGAGTTGTGTTTTGAGCACGGCGTCGAGCAGGGTTTGTGCCTTGTCGATCTGGTCCGATAGAAAATGCAATTCGGCGAGGCGAAAGCGGGCTTCGGTCGCTTCGGGAGCGGTCGCTCTTTCGGCGATGATCTGGTGGTAGATGAGCCGCGTCTTATCTATGCTGTTCGCCTGTAGATGTCCTTCGGCGAGTGCAAATAGTGCCTTGTATCGCCAGGTGCTGCGCCGATGGGTCTGGATCAGGTTTTGAAATGCCTGTTGGGCACCTGCGGCGTCGTTGTGGTGGTCGCGCAAGATGAGACCTATAAGAAAGCGGGCTTCGTCGGCCTCTGCGCGGTTGGGATGACGGGCGATGAGGTCGCTATAGTGGTTTTGTGCATCGGCGGGCCGGTTTGCAAGCTGATATGCTTTGCCCAGACCCAGTTGCGCGCGTGCCAGATGGTCGGGACGGTCTGCGCGGTCACATATCACCCGATAAGCGACAATGGCGGTTGGGGGATTGTCATTGTCGAGGGCGTAGTGTGCAATGCGGAACAGATCATTCCAGTTATTTTTTATGAGCGCGTTGGGCGAGAGCAACAGGTCGAGTGTTTGCGC
>JAGWBW010000153.1:8229-8779 GCA_021295695.1 Candidatus Latescibacterota bacterium | reverse complement strand
GGGTTTTGCTGAACCCAGATCAGGTATTCGCGCACAGCATCGGGATAATGGGCGCGGCGTTCGGCGAGTTCGGCGAGTTCGCGGGCAAAAAGCATTGTGTCTTTGAGTGCGGTTCTCGCGCGGCGGTAGGTTTGTTCGGCGCGTTTGTCGAGGTTGCGTTTGCGATAGCGGTCGGCAATGATGGCAAAGGGATGTGTTGTGGTCGCCTTCTGGAGCAGGGGTTCCCAGGATGCGTTTGCGGAATCTATTTGCCCCAGTTCAAAGAGGGCGATGCCCAGGCGCAGGCGCGCGTTGTTATCGTTTGGAACAGACGATAGGCGTTGGCGAAACAGCACGGCGACTTCGGCATGCCTGCCCGCCCGCGATAGTGCGGATTCGAGGCGCATGAGAAGGTCGGCGCGGTGGGGATGCTGGATGTAAAGGCCGCGGTAGATGTAGATCGCGCTTGTGAAGTCTTTTTTAGCTTCGAGAGCTATTGCGCGCTGGATCGCGGCGTTGATCTGCTCGGTAGATGCAGTGGCAATCCCCGCGCATAAGAGGAGGAGTGCGA
>JAGWBW010000153.1:921-8091 GCA_021295695.1 Candidatus Latescibacterota bacterium | reverse complement strand
CCTTCTTTGAGGGCATCGCGCATCAGATGGCGCAGGGGGTTGTCGGCTTCGCCCAAATCTGCGGGGAGCGATCCGGGTCCGCGATAGGTCAGATTTTCGCCTGTGCGCGCCTGTCGCTTTTTGCTCTTTCCTCGCGATTTCATCGCCTGTTGGGCATCGAGCAGGCGGGAGAGTATCTGCCGCTGTCGCATGAGGGTTTGGGGGGCGACCTGGCGCTGGAGAAGTTCGCGTGCGGTTTCGCGCATGTCGCTGGCAATTTTGCCCATGTCGCCGAGCATTTCGCGCTGTTGCCGCGCCAATTCGCCGCGCAGGGCATTGAGCGCGTCCCGGATGGCGCGCTGTTGCGCCGCGAGTTTTTGCCAAGAGGGTTGGCCGCTTTGTCCCGGTTGCCCAAATAGATTTTCGGTCTGGGCATTGAGGGATCCCTGTTGTTGGGCGAGTTGGGACATTTTTTCCATCATTTCTTCAAAGCCCGTGCCCGATTCTGATGATGCGAGTTGCCCCAGCGCGTTTTGTACCATCATGGCTGCGCGATTGATTTCTCCCATGGCTTCGCGGGCGAGTTGAGCCGCCTGACTGGCATTGCCCGCATTGAGTTGTTCGGCAGCGCCTTCCATTTTGTTCAGGGCCTGACCGAGAGCTGCCTGTGCGCTGGGGGGCATGAAAAAGGTTTTTTGCGAGGCGTCCATCAGGCGTTGTGCCATGCGCGATGCCCCGGTTATCGCACGCGCCTGGTCCAGCGCGAGGGGCGCGGTCTCGTCGCGGCTTTCCGCCTCATTGGCGCGCTGTGCCGTGCGTTCCTCCGCCTGGGATAAGGTGAGCAGGTCGTGCAATACGCGGTTGAGCTCTCGGGCGATCTCATCTTTTTGTCGCTGGATAAATCGCTGGCGGGCCTGTGCGAGGCTCTGGCTCATGTTTTGCAAATCCCGGGCGAGAGAATCGCTGCCTGAGCGCGCGTTTTGTCGTTGCCCAAGGTCGAGGTCCTGCCGCACTTGATCCATGCGGGGGGTGAGTTGTTTGTTTTTTATTGCGTTGGCGATTTGGTCGAGCTCGTTGTCGGTGGGGCTGTCCATTTCTTGCGATGTTTGTTGAAGTTCTGTGCGCAATTGTTCGGTGTCTCGGGCGATTCGCGTCTGGCGGCGGGTGAGTTCTTCGGCGGGTTCGCGTTCGATATTTTGTGTGATCTGATCCTGGGCATGGGCGAGTTCTTCGAGTTTTTGGTTGAGTGCGTCGAGGGTTTGTTGTTGTTGAACGCGCCGGAGAAGGGCGAGTGCGCGATCGATGCTTTCGCGGAATTTTTCGCGTTCCATCTGAAATTGTTCGAGGGCGTCACGCACCATGTTTGGATCGGCACTTTTGATGGCTTCGTCCAATTTTTGCATGACGTCTTCGAGTTCTGGCGTGCGGATTTGCGAGAGCAATGATTGCAGTTCTTCGAGTTTTTGCAGGGTGTCGTCTTCGAGCAATCCGCTTTCTTGCAGGCGGTCGAGTGCGCGGTCGAGTTGTTCGGCTGTGGATTCAATTTTTTCGGCGAGTTGTTCTTGCGTTTGGCGTGCTTTTTCGAGTTCGCGTTTTTCCTGCCAATCGAGTTTGTCTTTGGAGAGCATATCGCGGGCGAGTTCTTTGAGGCGTGCATCGAGTTCGCGCCCGCGTTGTTGCACGGCTTCGATCTCGTCGATGCTTTCGCGCTGTATTTTATCTGCTTCCCGATGGATTTCAAACAGGCTGGGCATGCGAATTGTAAAGGTGGCGGTTTCTCCAAATGAGGGCCTGGGGTTGTTGTCATAAGCGCGGATTTTGTAGGTGATTTGATCGCCCGGTAGCAAATCGAGGTTGGACATGTCCCAGTGATAGGATGTCTCAATTTCGCGGCCGGGTGTTGTGATAATTGGAAGGATGTGGTCTGTGTCGTCGTCTTTCTGGTATCTGAGTTGCAGGCGCGAGATGCCGTAGTCGTCAAAGGCTTCGACAACGAGGGAGACGCGCATTGATTCTGTGAGGTCGATGTCTTGTCCAGGGTGCAACAGGCGCACATCGGGGGGTTGATCGGGCAGCGCGACGATGCGATATGCTACGGGGTCTTTGTTGGTGATCATTTGCGGATCGCGCAAGTGTACGCTATAGCGTACATCTTTTTTTACTGTCAGGGTCGTTTGTGCAAGCGATGAAGATACTGCAGCGGGCAATTCGGTTGCGTCGTCAAATACGAGCGCGGCTGATTCGAGGGGCTTGTTGGCTTCAATGGTCAATGAGACTTCTGTGCCGATTGGTACAATTATATCACCGCCCTGTTGATTGATGCGGTCGGGCATTGCTGTATGCGGTGGAAATCGGTCGTGGTGCGAGATGCGCGTGACAATGGGGCGCGGGTGTACGGTCGCGGTGTAAGTGGGGGTTTGCGCGTCGTGGGCAGAGAGGCGGTAGTCAAAGGTTCGCGTGATATTGGGAAAGTGATGGGATGCACCCATTTGTTTGATGGGCAAGACAAAGGAGGCCCATGTTTGTGCCTCTTTTTCGCGGATATACAGACGCGCGGTGCGGGGTATAATGCCCGATAATTGCGCGGTGATGACAAGGGGGTCCCCGCCGACGATTTCGACATTGCCCGGTTGCAAAATTACGTACGTGTCTGGCGGGCGGGTGTATGGGGTTTGCGGGTTTGCGAGGCGTTGGGCTGCGCCGGATAAGGCCGTGGGCCATCCTGCGTGGAGCAATAGGCCCAATAGGGCGAGCACAACAACTGCGGTGGCAGCGCGAATGGGTGGCTTGCGATTGATGAGCGTTTCATAAGGGAGATGCTGTGTGGTGCGTTCTGCCTGAATGATCGCGGCATCGACGAGTGCGGTGGCGTGTTCTTCTCGGTCCCGTTGTCGCCACAATTGGAGCGCGTTGATCAGGTGTTGCTGGAGGCCGCCAAAGTGTTGTTCCACGCGCAGTGCAATCAGGTCCAGACTGGGCGGTCTGATAAATGGCATGATGCAGAAGCGGGCAATCAAGTATAAGAAGCACAGGGCGCACAGGCTCTCTAAAACAATTTTGAGGATTGGGCGCAGGTAGAATATCGATTCGAGGATGACGAGGATGATTCCCGCGCTGAGTATAAATATCAGCGCGAGGCCCACGCCTGTTAGTGCCCGATTCGCCGCGATCAGTGTGTGCAGTCTTGTGAGGCGTTGGGTGAGTTTTTGATGTGCGGAGTGTGAGGTCATGGGACAGAGGTCAGTGTGTCAGTGCCCAGACAATGACGTTGGTGCCCATTTTGAGGGCTTCTCGTCTTTTTTCGGGCGGGTCGTTGTGTACGTCGGGATCATCCCATCCATCGGCGATGTCGCTGCTCGTGTTGTAGAAGACGATCAAGCGGTCTTCGTGAAATAGCCCCAGTGCCTGGGGTGGATCGCCGTCGTGTTCGTGGATTTTTGGCAAGCCGTTTGGAAAGTGAAAGGGCGTCTTAAAGAGGTCAAAAGACGGGGGTAATTGGACGAGTTTTTTGTCGGGGAATGCGCGTTTGAGTTCCCGACGAAAGGATTCGTCCAGACCGTAGTCGTCGTTGGCAAAGAGAAATCCGCCGCGTTCGAGATAGAGGCGCAATCGCCGCAGTTCTTCTTCGGAGAACCGGATGTTGCCGTGTCCGGTGAGAAATAGCACGGGATAGGCAAAGAGGTGTTCGTCGGTGAGCGCGACCTGGGCTTCTTGTTCTGCGGCGCGGATGGGTGTGTGTTGTCTGATAAATGCGAGCAGGTTGGGGATTTCCGTTGGGCCATTGTACCAATCGCCACCGCCGTCGTATTTGAGACGCGCGATGGTGAATGCTGCGGGTGGGTCTTGCAATTGGGCCAGGCTGGGTGCTGCGTTTATCAGGAGTAAGATAAAGAAGTAGCGCATGGTTTTTATGACGCGAGAAGGCGGTTTTCGGTTCCGTCAGTGGTCTCGTACTTTGTCTATTTGCAGGATGGAAGGCTCTGTGCCAAAGGTGTAAGTGCAGTCGAAGTCAACTTCTGATAAACACCGCGTATCAATTGGAAATGCCGCGCATTGTTTTGGGCGGTTTTCGTAGATGCTGCACAGGGTGTCGCCGGTGTCATTTTTGATGAGAAACGGGCATTTGAACAGGAGTTCGCAGCAGTTGCCACATTGGTTGCATTCGCCCTGTCGGTTTTTTTGTTGTTGCGCGACATAGGCTTTGCGAAATTGCAGTAGTAAAAAGCGTCGTACTTTGCCGATAGCTTGTTCGCACATTTTGCCAGGGATTTTGGGCATGGGATAGTCCTGTTCCTTATTTCATTCGTTCGATTTCGCGCTCTGCGGCCTGTACATCGCTTTTGGTGTCGTGAACGGCGATGGTGAGGTCGCAGTGTTGGGTTTCGCCGCCGTTGAGCGTGATGACGCGCCCGGCGTCGCGTTCAAAGCTTTTGGCATTGGGATAGTTGGTGGCGGGTTCGAGGCCCACGACATATCCATCTCGGGTTGTTGCAGTGTTTTTCCAGAGGGTAAAATACGGCATTTGTTTGAGTGAGTAGTGGAGCGAAGAGCCGAGGTTGCCTTCGGCGTTTTTGAGCAGGACAGATGTGTTGCCTTCGCTGTTGCCGGCGAGTTGATAAAAATAAACTTGTTCGATATAACCCGGGGTGGGGCCAAGGAATTGGTCGAATGTGTTGATGCCTTCCTCTGCGCGTGGGTCGCGTGGGGAGACAGTTTTATGCGGGGTAACGATGGATGCGCCTTCTTCGAGGAGGGGTGCACCGTAGTTGCAGTGGTAGAGCAGTTCCATTTCAGCGGGTTTGTCGTTGAGGTTGGTGACTTGATCGGCTATGGTGAGGCTGTTGCTGCCGAGTTCGGTCGATATGGCTGTGGTGAGGCGCAGCGCAGGACCAAACATCATGGTTTCATCGACGATGCCCAATACGGTGATGCGATGGGGCGGTGTCAGGTCGATTTGCACTTCGACATGGCGCGCGGGTATGTTGGCGATTTTGCCGTGCAGGGGGACAAAGACTTCGGCTTCGTTGCCGTTGTTGTCGATTACGATGTCGTTGCCGGGTGCGCCATTGCTGTCGAGGCCACAGCGCACGATCCATTCGTTAAAGCCTTTGAGCCATCCCAGGCCGCCCCGGTCGTTGAGTTCGATGAAGGCCGGGTTGACGAGGTCGCGCACGGGCGATTCCCAGCCGAGGGGTATGCCGCGATAAGTGCCTTTCCATATTCCCATGCCGCGCGTGGGGACGATGAATACAGAGAGTGCGCCGTTGTCGATTTCAATGAGGTCGATCCCGTCTTGTGTGCCGCCTTTAAGGGCGGTTTTTTGTACGCGCCAGGTGTGTTCTGTGCCAAGTGCCAAGGTGGATTCATCTATGGCCCACGATTCTGTCCAGAGTGCGCGTTCGACGTTGGTGAGAACGAAGCGATACATGCCTTCCATGAAAATTTCCTTCTGAAGGTGCCTCACACAAAGACACGGAGACACAAAGGGGGATGTCTATTTTTTTGTGTATGATCATCAGAATATACGGGAAAATGCGCGAGGTGAAAAGCGCAACGTGGAGGCGGTTGTCAAAATGGGTATAAGAACGTATAATTTTCTAACAGATGTTATGTAGCTTTAAGGCATTGGCGATTGGGAAATGAATAGACAAACTTTTTTCTTTTGCGGTATTGGTGGCAGTGGCATGAGTGCTATTGCACAGGTGTTGTTGCACCAGGGCCATGCGGTGCGCGGGTCGGATCGCAGTTATGACCAGGGGCAGAATGCGGATTTGTACGCGCGGTTACAGGCGCTTGGGGTGGTGTTGTTTCCGCAAGATGGATCGGGCGTGGATGCAGATGTAGATGTGCTGGTGGTGTCGAGTGCGGTCGAGCCGACGATTTTAGATGTACAGGCGGGGCTGGATCGCGGTATTGCTATTCGCAAGCGGGCAGAGGTGCTGGCGGACTTGTTTCATCGGGGGACGGGGATAGCCGGGGGGGGTACGAGTGGAAAATCGACATATTTTGAATAGGACCGGACGCGATCCCACGGTGATCAATGGGGGGATGATGCGCGATGCGGTGCAGCCACCGCGATTGGGCAATGCCCTGTGTGGTGATGCCGAGTTGGTGGTGATTGAGGCAGATGAGAGCGATGGTACGATTGCGCTGTACGAGCCGACTGTGTCGGTGTTGACGAATATTTCGCTGGATCACAAGCCGATGGCGGAGTTGGAGTCGCTTTTTGGGATGTTTTGCGCGCGGGCAAGAGATGCGGTGGTGGTGAATCGTCTGTGCGAGCGGTCGATGGTGTTGACGCAGGGGGTGAAGCGGCGGGTGACTTTTGGGGTGGATTGCGAAGGGGCAGATGTGCATGCTGCTGATGTCGTGTTGTTGCCCGATGGTGTGCGGTGTGTTGTCAATGGGCAGTCTTGTCGGTTGCGCGTGCCTGGGCGACACAATGTTGCCAATGCAGTGGCGGCTATTGCCGCGTGTGGGGTGCTTGGGGTAAGCGCGAGGGATGGCGCAGAAGCATTGGGTGATTTTCGGGGGATTTGCAGGCGGTTGGAGGTGGTGGGCAAGGCGCAGGGGGTGACGGTGATTGATGATTTTGCACATAATCCGGATAAAATTGCCGCGAGTTTGGCTACGCTGAAGGCGCAGCCTGGTCGCGTGTTATCTGTGTTTCAGCCACACGGATTTGGGCCAACGCGGTTTTTGATGGATGGGCTGATTTCGGCATTTGTCAATGGGATGGATGCAGATGATCTGGTGATTATGTCGGAGATTTTTTATGCGGGCGGGACAGCGCAAAAGGATATTTCGTCGGGTGATTTGATCGCGCAGATTGCGCGTGCTGGGCGACGGGCTGAGTATATTGAAAGGCGCGAGGATATTGTCGCGCGTTTGGCGGCGGAGGCGCGGGATGGCGACCGTGTTGTGGTGATGGGCGCGCGGGATGATTCGCTGACGGTTTTTGCAAGAGATATATTATCTCAGATTGAGAGCAGGGCGCGATGAGCTTGCCTCCCAAATTGCAGCCGGGCGATACGGTGGGGGTGATTGCGCCGTCCGGGTCTTTTGAGCGCGAGCGGTTGGCGCCCGGGTTGGCGTTTTTGCGCGCGAAGGGGTTTGGCGTGCGCGAGGGGGCGTCGCTTTACGCTCGGGATCGGTATTTGGCGGGGGTGGATCGGGCGCGTGCGGATGATG
>JAGWBW010000153.1:0-820 GCA_021295695.1 Candidatus Latescibacterota bacterium | reverse complement strand
AAAGGTGCTGGTGGGTTTGAGCGATACGACGGCGTTGCAGTTGGCGATTTTTGCGCGAACGGGGCTGGTGACATTTTCCGGGTGGTTGCTGTGTTCGGATGTGACGGCAGAGGGCGTTGACCCGGAGACGGATCAGGCGCTGTGGGCGGCGGTGTGTTCGCACGAATTTGAAGGTGTTGGTTTAACGCCTTTGCGCGGTGGCGAGGTGAAGGGCCAGCTAATTGGGGGGTGTTTGTCGCTGGTGGCGTCGCTGGTGGGTACACGGTTTTTGCCAGTGCTGGACGGTGCGGTGCTGGTGCTGGAGGATGTGAATGAGCCGCCGTATCGCGTAGATCGGATGCTGAATCAGTTGGCGATGGCCGGGGTGTTTGATCGGGTCGCAGGTGTGGTGTTTGGCGAGTTTGTGGATTGCGAACCCGAGCGCGAGTCAGAAGGCCGGATTGAGGATGTGATCGATGATTTTGTGGCGCGGGTGTCTTGTCCTGTTTTTTGTGGTTTGCCTTATGGGCATGGCAAGGCGCGGCGGGTGCTGCCGATTGGGCTGGATGTCAGGATTGCACGGGATGTGTTGGAATTTGATCTATGAAAAAAATACCTCTGATACTCCTTGTCGCTTTTTCGCTGTCGTGCGCGGTGATAAATCGACTGAATTTGTTGACGCCCGAGCAAGAGGTGGAACTCGGCAGGCAAGCCTCGCGAGAGGTGGAGCGGTCCGTGCGACTATACAGGGACCCACTGGTGCGCGCTTATATAGATAGCCTGGGTCAGGCTCTGGTGCGGGTGTCGGCACGGTCACAGTTTCGATATTATTTTAAGGTGG
>JAGWBW010000020.1:44045-45033 GCA_021295695.1 Candidatus Latescibacterota bacterium | reverse complement strand
TGTCCTGAATATCCCACCATTTCAAATACCGATGGCCACGGGCTGTGTACGTGGGTTCCCAAACTGGGTTTATCGGCATCGAGCAGTTCTCTTAGCTTATTTCGGCGCATGTTGCCTCCTTGAAGGTGTTATGGTGGCGCATCTTATTTCCTATGAATACGCAAAAATAATAGAAAAATCCAGTGGTCTTCTCTGCGCTTGCATCTGGACCTCGACAATTTTGGGTTGCCTCTTGAACAAGATGAAGATATACTATTAGCAAGGATTATAAAATTTATTTTACAAAGGAATATTCAGACTGAATTATTTAAAAACAGTATTTTATCATTTTTGTGACAGAGGCAGAGCAAGCACAACCAACGAGGTATTTCAGCAAGGGGGAAACAATGTCGAACACCGATATTGCGTTAATGGCCCACCTGATGCGTCGAGCCGGGTTTGGGGCCACGAGAACAGAACTGGAGGACTATGTCGCAAGGGGCTACGAAAACGTCGTGGAAGACCTGGTTGAGCCGGAGCGTTGCGATCCCGTTGATGAGGATATTTTGCACCGTTATTTTGGCAGCTTTGAAGCGGGATATGTGGAAAAATGGATGTATCGGATGGTCCGCAGCAAGCGCCCGCTCGAAGAAAAAATAGCCCTTTTCTGGCATCACGTATTCGCCACCGGGGTTGGAAAAAATCAGCATCTCCTCGCTTCTGCCCGCCAGATCGACACTTTTCGGCGCGTGGGGCTTTCAAATATGCGGGAGATCCTGCTCGAGCTGTCCAAAGACCCCGCTATGATTTTCTGGCTGGACAATAATGAGAACCGCAAAGGTGAGCCTAATGAGAACTACGGCCGAGAGCTGTTAGAACTCTTCTCGATGGGCGTTGGCAATTACACAGAAGACGATATTAAAAACTGTGCCCGCGCCTTTACAGGATGGACGTTTGCCCAGCCGCCGCCTCTGTATCCACAGGGTTTCTACGATGCGAAGTTCGTTTT
>JAGWBW010000020.1:27275-44005 GCA_021295695.1 Candidatus Latescibacterota bacterium | reverse complement strand
CGATATCGTCGATATCATCGCCGAGCAGCCTGCCTGCGCCAAATTTATATCCAGGCATCTCTACAACTTTTTTGTCGCAGACGAGCCGCAGGTCCCATCCTGGCATGTGACCCCGCCACAGGATCCCGAAGCGGTTGAAACTCTGTCAAATGCTTTTATGGAGTCGAAAGGCGATATGCGCCATATTCTGAGAACGCTTTTTAACTCCGACTTCTTCAAAGAATCGCAAGGAAAAAAAGTGAAAAGCCCGACTGAACTCGTTACGGGCATCTTGAAATTGATCGGCACCTATCAACGCCCCGATCCCGGTATGGGAAAATATTCGGGTGCCACCACGTTAATGGGGCAGAAATTGCTGGATCCGCCGACCGTGGAAGGCTGGCACACCGGTAGGGAATGGGTCGATGGAGGTACGCTGACCGAGCGTGTGAACTTTGCCGTTCGCGAGGTAAGCGATGCGTCCCGTCCCGGCATTGGCGAAATCATCGATCGGCTCAAAGCCGAGGGTAGGTCTCTCGCTCCTGATGAGTTCGTAGAAAAATGTCTGGATCTCGCAGGTCCTATGACCGTGAGTGATACGACCCGCGAATCTTTGAGCAAATTTGCTGAATCAGGTGGCGATCTCGATCTATCTGCGGACAACGGGTCTGAGGAGAGTACTGATCGCGTGATACAGATGTTGCAACTCATTGTCGCTTCGAGAGAGTATCAATTTGCGTAGCACACGGAAAGGAAAAATAAAATGGCTTATAGAGATCCGGTCCTGGTCGTTGTTGAGTTAAAGGGCGGCAATGACTTCATGAATACAATTATCCCTTATACCAACGGCATATACCACGATTGCCGACCCATTGTTGGGCTTCGCGAGGATGAAGTTTTACCGATGAATGATACCCTGGCCTGGCACCCCAATACGGTGCCCCTGAAGGAGATGTTTGAGCAGGGTGATATGGCGATTGTGCAGGGTATCGGGTATCCCGACTCGAGCCGATCGCATTTTCGGGCCATGGATGTCTGGCATACCTGTGAACCTATAGATATTGGTACAGAGGGTTGGTTGGGCAGAGTGGTGCGTGATCTGGATCCAAAGGGAGAAAATGTTCTGACGGGCATCAACTTTGGAAAAGGTCTTTCCAGAGCGCTGGCCGTTTCTGGCGTTCCCGTAACATCTGTTGACGATCTCGATAATTACGGATTGATGACCAGTATTGTGGAGGACCCAAAGCGAATGCAGGCGATTGAGATATTCAAGACCATGTACGAACCCGCGATTGGCACGGGTGTGGTTATGGATTATCTTTCGCAGACGGGTCTGGATGTTATCAAAGGTTCCGATGAGTTGAAGAAGGCTCCGGCAATGTATCAGTCAGACGTGGAGTACGGAAGTAATTCGATTGCGAAGGCACTGAGGGATGTCGCGCGTGTTCACCTTGCCGGTCTTGGCACAAGGGTTTTTTACACGCAGCACGGGGGTTATGACCACCATGCAAATGAAATGCCGTCTCATCCCAAGCTGCTGACGGAGTTGTCGGAAGCAATCCGCGATTTCTTCCAGGATTTGCGAAATCACAATGCTTCTGAAGAGATCGCCATGCTCGTTTTCTCAGAGTTTGGACGACGCATGAGGGACAACGCCAGCGGCACCGATCACGGTACAGGCGGCGGTGCTTTTATTATCGGTGATAGTGTGAATGGCGGACTCTACGCAGAATATCCTTCCCTTGATCCCTCTCGGTGGGCCAACGGTGAAGATCTGGAGCACACGATTGACTTTCGCGGCATATATGCAACGCTTCTGGAGCAATGGATGGGAATGGACGCTACCCCGATCGTGGATGGAAAATTTGAACAGATCCAGCCTTTCAAAGAGGCCGTGTGATATTGAAAAGGGAGGTGTATCATGGGCAGACCTTATGGCCTGTTGCGGGCAGGATTTCCATTCTATAAGACTCTGGGCATGAGGCGGCTGACGAATTTTCCGATCGATATTGCCCTGGGCAAGGAAGGCTGTCTCTACATATTGTGTCGGAACAGAGATGCATCGTCGATCAGGAAGTACCATATCGATGATAAGGATCTGGGCACTGTCGGTCGTGGACTGACGTGGGCGGTTGCAATTATTGCCGATAGCGAGGAGAATCTCTACGTCTCAGACGAGGCCAAGCATTGTATTTTGTCCTTTGACAAAGATGGCAAAGATCTGGGCAAATGGGGTGAGTATGGCGATGGGGATGGGCAACTGAACGGCCCGGCGGGTATCGCTTTTGATGCAGAAGAGAATATTTATGTTTCCGACAGTTTGAACCATAGAGTCCAGAAGTTTACCAAAGACGGTAAATTTATCTCAAAGTGGGGGAGGTTTGGCGATGGGGAGGGCGAGTTTAACATGCCCTGGGGGCTTACAGTGGATGAACTGGGCGATGTTTATATCGCAGATTGGCGGAATGATAGAGTTCAGAAGTTCACTTGTGACGGGGAGTTTATTTTCGCGTTCGGGAAGTCGGGTAGCGGAAATGGCGAGCTAAATAGACCCACTGGTGTGGCCGTAGATGAGCATGGCGATATTTATGTTGCCGATTGGGGAAATGACCGCGTACAATTGTTCAATTCCGAGCCGAGGTACGTGCAGAAATTCTTGGGGGATGCAACCCTGTCAAAGGTCGCAATTGAATATATGATGACAAATGCTGGCCCAAATCGCCTGAGGGATATGGCAGACCTCGAGCCTCAAAAGTATTTCCGGCGTCCGGGAGGGGTGGCTGTCAATGGAGAGGGGTTGATGTTTGTGGCGGACAATGGCTCTTACCGGGTGCAGGTCTATCAGAAGCAGGCTATCCCGCTCACAGAAGAGCAATTTTCCGCGCCGAGACGTTCGCCTACGCTGCATCAGGAATAGGCTGAATTTGTCGAATACGGAGGCCCTCAGTTTTCACTGGGGGCCATTTTTTATGATTCCTTACCCTGTGTGCAAAGAACGCATCCGATGAGCAATCTTTTACAAGCACACCTGTTATCTTCAAGAGAGCAAGAGTCATCGGTGCGCCCGGGGGCTATTGTCCTGGGAGTTGTACTCACATCTTGCATCAACGGCTTCGACCCTGTCTCCCGCTACTTGATCCACTCTTCCTCGTTCACACACAGCCAGATGCCCTTTGCCTTGCTGGTGGGGCTTCTGCTCCTGGGCTATCTCTACAATCCCCTCGTTCGAGGGCGATTTCCCCACCTCGCTTTGACGCGGCGAGATATGGCTACCGTGCTCGCTATTGGATTTCTCGGCACAACAGTACCCACTCTGGCCCAGCGATTTGTAGCCGTGATTTCGGCTCCGGATTACTACGCTTCTCCGGAAAATGAATGGCCCACCTACACACTACCCAACCTGCAGCGCTGGTTGTTCCCCAGCAATGCCGAAGATGGCGTTGGAATGTTCTATCGCGGGTTGGTTCCCAGTGCGCCTCTGCCCTGGGAGATATGGGTTGGTCCGCTCTTCTGGTGGTTCAGCCTGCTCAGCGCGATCATGCTGGCCTGTTTTTGTCTCTCAGTCATTTTGAGAAAACAGTGGTCGGAAAGCGAGCGTCTGGCATTTCCCTTTGTAGAACTCTCGCTGATGCTCGTAGAGAATCCCGGCCCCGGACGAAACCTGCCTCAGTTTTTTGGCCTGCCTCTTTTCTGGATCGGGTTTGCGATTCCGGCAATCATGCTTTTTTGGAATACAGCAGGCCACTTCTTCCCAGGCCTTCCCACATTCGCATTTCTCAATATTAGAACACTGCTTCCCATCGGACGGGGATTTATGCCTTTCTTTCTTCAGTTCGATTTCTACGTCATTTGTTTCGCCTATTTCACCACCTTGGAAATTCTCCTGTCGATGTGGTTTTTCCACATTTTGGGCATGTTGCAGGCTGGCATTTCCAACCGTATTGGGTTTGGTCCAAGAGGCTATGGTTCGGGGGTGATCTCCCAGAACAATTACGGCCTGCTGGTTTTTGTGCTGTGGAGTCTCTGGATCGCACGCGGGCACATCCGCAATGTCTGGCGCAAAGCAATTGGAAAAGGCCCTGAGATAGATGATTCGACCGAATTGCTCTCCTATCGCACAGCGACCTTCGGTTTCATCCTTGCGAGCCTCTTCATCTTCTTCTGGCTCTGCAAAACCCAGATGAATCCGGGGGTGGCCGTGGCATTTATGTTTTTTAGCCTGATTCTCTATTTGGGGATGGCCAAGATCGTGGCACTCAGCGGGTTGGTGTCTTTACGGGGTTCGGGACCTACCGGACCCGTCAAAGGACTGATCGGTATCTGGAATATGGATGATACGACTATTGCGGCTCTGAACCAGATGGGTACGCTTTACGGCAACGCAAAGGGATTTGCCATGCCAGGTGCAGCCAATGCCGCCAGGGCTGGCGACCACACCGATCCTCAAAGGCGCCGATTGGGTGGCGCAATTCTCATTGGCGGAATTCTTTCAATCCTCGCCTTTGTAATCACCACCCTTATTCTGGGTTATTACGGGCCGGGAGCTGAGAATTTTGGAGACTACAGTTATACGCGGGGTAACCGAGCCTTTTTTAATTATACCGTCTCGGATATCAAAGGGCGTCCAGATGCAGAACGGCAATGGTGGGACCTGAGCTTCGGAACCTTTGGGGCGGCGATAACTCTGCTGTTGATTTTTCTGAACCAGCGGTTTCCCTGGTGGCCCCTGCACCCGGTGGGATTCACCGTTTCCCTCCAGTATCCCACTCGCGCGTCCTTTTTTTCGGTATTTATCGCCTGGTTGATGAAAATAATTGTGCTCAAAGTCGGCGGCATTGAGCTTTTCAACCGATCTCGTGTCTTTATCTTTGGCGTTCTCATGGGCTATACACTGGGTGTTCTGATTTCTTTTATTTTAGATATTTTCTTTTTTATGGGCCAGGGCCACCGCATGCACACGCCGCCGCTGTAATAATACGCTCAATTATGGCTGCGTCGATTTCTGATCCAGTTTGACGCGATCGTAGGAATCGGGGTCGTCTCGGACAATATTGAGCAACTGATCAACATACGCGCGAATTCGGAACAGGCGGCACGCGGCATCCCCAACTTTGCCTGTCTCCAAAATGCCCGACCGATCCCATACTTCACCCAGTCGAACCCGGTCGAGCCAGATGTATTCGGCATTGGGGTTCTCTTTCAGTCGCTCATTCCAGAACATTACTTCTACGACATGGATATATGTGGATGACTGATAGTCAATGCCGAGCATCAGGAGTTTGCCGTCCTGTTCGTAGGCACGCATCATCGGGGAGTTTGTCCCATAGGTCTTTCCCCAGGGGGGACGGTCCCAGGGAGATGTCAGGCCTTTCTCTGAGAGATGATCTGCAACAAAATTTTTTGCGCTTTGTCCGCGTGCCGCCACGGAGTGGGAATAGTGATCGGCTCTGTGTGTCCCCGGCATCAACCTGAAATACTCGGTCAACCAGCCGACGGAGGATTTTGTTTTTGCAATATGCCAGGAACTCGCCCGCTGCTCTCGATCTCCGATCAGGTTGAACGATGGCATCAGGAGCACGCCATCGACACCCAGTGCATTCTCGAACGCGGTGATCACTGTTTCCGCTCCACCCTGGATCATGCCCAGGCTTTTGAAGGAGGAGTGGACGAAGAGAATATCGCCGATCTCGACACCGAGGGCCCTTAGATCGTCACAAAGCTGCGTTACTGTGTATCCCAAACCGGGCATGTTATTAGCCTTTTCTTTTGCAGAAAAAAAACGGAGAAATCCAGTAGATTTCTCCGCTCTCATTTTATGTATCATATTGTTATTGCAAATAGTGGCTCGCCGGCATGCCCAACCAGCCGCGACTGACGTAATCTGCCATTGCAAAGGCAAACAGGATCAGCAAGAACAAAATACCCGCACCCGCGAGCAACCAGGTCAATCGGCTGGCGTATTTGACGTGCATAAAAAACAGTATCACAATCGTGGCTTTTGTGCATGCAATACCAAGTGCTACCACATCATTGAACATGCCCAGGTCCTGGAAAGCCACCCAGACCGTTAGCGCGGTCAAAAACATCAAGGAGGCAAATACCGCCAGATAAATGCGTACAGTCGGGCCGTGATGATCATCAGCCATCAGTGTCCTCCTCCCTGTGTGCCAAGAAGGTAGAGCAATGGAAATAAGAAAATCCAGACAATATCGACAAAGTGCCAATACAGGCCAAAAATTTCAACAGGGGCGTTGTATTCGGCGGTGTAAGTCCCTTGCGCGGTCTTAATAAATAGCCAGATCAACAGGCCAATGCCAATAATCATATGCAGGGCATGCATCCCGGTCATTCCGAAATAAAGAGAATAGAAGAGAGCCAGTTGGGGCGAATTTTCACCGTGCGGATGCCATACCAGGCCGGGGACCAAACCGTACTCGATCTTTGCGGAGTATTCAAAATATTTGACCACCAAAAAGGTAAGCCCTAAAATTCCGGTCAAAATCAGATAGACCATGATCCCCTTTTTATTCCCCTCATGCGATTTGTGTACAGCCATCGCCATCGTCAGGCTGCTGATAATCAACACTGCGGTATTAAATGCCCCCAGAGAAATATCCAGGTGACTACTGCCTTCAAAAAAGGCTTCGGGATAATAGGATCGGTAGATCAGATACGTCGCAAAAAAGCCCCCAAAAAACAGGATTTCCGTAATCAGAAAGCTCCACATGCCAATGATGGCGGATTCCTTCTGCTGCGGCATATCCTCGAACTGGTGGGCCAGTCCGTGCGGGTGATCGTGATGTACTGCGTGATCGGCCATTAGTGCTCCTCAATTGGTCCGTACTGATAGGCTTCTTCTGTCACAAGAGGCGTTTCTTCAAAATTAAATGTGGGCGGTGGGGAAGTCGTTTCCCATTCCAGTCCTTTGGCTCCCCAGGGGTTATCAGGTGCTTTTGGTCCCTTAAAGATCGACCATGTCAAATATGCGCCGGGAATCACATACCCCAGAGCGAGAATTGATGCACCGAGAGACGATGCCACATTCAAGACCTGAAATTCGTCGGGATAGACGTGATAACGCCTCGGCATGCCCATATATCCGAGAATAAACTGCGGGAAAAACGTCAGATTAAAACCGAGAAATACCAGCAGGGCCGAAACGCGCCCCCAAATATCGGGGTACATTTTGCCCGTAATTTTGGGCCACCAGAAGTGCATGCCGCCCAGATATCCCATCACCTGACCACCGACCATAATATAATGGAAGTGCGCCACCACAAAATACGTGTCGTGCAGGTGAATATCCAGGCCCATACTCGACAAAAACAGCCCGGTTAAACCACCAACCAAAAACAAGCCGAGGTACCCGTAAACATAAAACATCTGGGTATCATATACGATAGATCCCTTGTATAAGGTCGCTGTCCAGTTGAAAACTTTGATCGCAGAGGGCACTGCTACCAGAAATGTGATGACGGAAAACACCATGCCGGCATAAGTCGATTGGCTGCTCACAAACATGTGGTGGCCCCACACCAGGAACCCCAAAATTGCGATGGCCACACTTGAGAACGCGACAAATTCATATCCAAAGACGCGCTTGCGCGCAACAGCGGCTACCATTTCGCTCATCACGCCCATTGAAGGCAAGATCATGATATAAACGGCTGGATGCGAATAGAACCAGAATAAATGCTGGAACAAAACGGGATCGCCACCGAGGTTCGGATCGAAAAACCCAAATCCAAACCCGCGCTCGAGCATGAGCAGCACCAGCGTAATAGCGATAACGGGCGTGCCCAATAGCATAATTATACTGGTGGCATAATGCGACCAGACAAACAGCGGTAGGCGGAACCAGGTCATCCCTGGCGCGCGCATGGTGTGGATTGTCACCACAAAGTTGAGTCCCGTCAGTATGGACGAGAAACCCGCCATAAAAGCGGCCATAGCGGCCAGAATCACATTTGAATTTGAATAGGTGCTACTATATGGCGTATAAAAAGTCCAACCCGTATCAACACCACCCCCAACCACGGCAATTGTTCCCAAAATACCCGCAACGACATAAACATACCAACTCAGAAGATTGATACGCGGAAAAGCCAGATCTTTTGCGCCAACCATTATGGGGACTAAAAAGTTGCCAAGAGTTGCGGGAATAGATGGCACCAGAAAGAAAAAGACCATAATGATGCCGTGCATTGAGAAAACTTTGTTATAAGTATCCGAAGACATCAAATCGCCTTCGGGCGTCATCAGTTCAAAGCGAACCAGACTGGCAAATAATCCACCCAGGGCAAAAAAGATGGAAATTGAAATAATGTACAAAACGGCAATGCGCTTGTGGTCCCTGGTTAACAACCAGGACTTCAATCCGTAACCGTTGTTCAGATAATTGACGCTCGGCGCATCTTCAGACGCTTGAACATCTTGTTCGGTGATTGCCATGACGCATCACTCCATCCTCGTGAGTTCGGGGGCTTTCAGCGATTTGATATAGGCGATTATTTGAATGATCCCTTCTTCGCTGATCTGACCTTTGAAAGTTGGCATAATGGGTTTGTATCCGGCCATGACTTTGGCGGAAGGATTCAGAAGCGATTCTCGAATATAGGCTTCGTCAACCAATGCGGTACCGCCGCCTTCCAGAGCCACTGTTTTGCCAAAGAGACCGACCAGAGATGGACCGCGTCCTGCTCCGTCCGCCTTGTGGCAGGTATGGCAGGCATATTGTTCAAATAATCTTTCTCCAGCGACTTCCATCGGTTCATTCGCAGTCCCGCCAGTTAACCAGGCTTCGTAATTTTGAGGCTCCAGGACATGTACTGTACCAATCATACGCGAATGCTCGGTGCCGCAAAATTCGGCGCAAAATAGATGATACGAACCGACCTGCGTCGCTTTAAACCACAAATTGGTATATCGCCCGGGCACCACATCCTTTTTGACGCGAAAAGCGGGAATATAAAAACTGTGCAACACATCTTCCGATGTCATGGTCAGGCGGACCGATTCACCCAATGGCACGTGTAATTCGTTGATCTCTTTTTTGCCTTCTGGATGTTGCAATTTCCACATCCACTGTTTGCCCACCACATACATTTCCATGGCGTTTGGCGGGGGTGTAATTAGATGGAAGTATAAGACGGTTGCCCACACAAATACGCCTAATGCGAGCACTGCCGGAATGGCGGTCCAAAATATTTCCAGACCGAGATGTCCCGCAATTTGTCGCGGCACTTCGTCGTCCGATTTGCGCTGATACTTAATCGCAAAAATAACTACCAAAATGACGACTAAGAGCGCGAAAAACACGCACAGAGCCAAAATGCCAAAGTAAAGCGCGTCAACTTGAAAGGCAAAACTCGAAGCTTGATCTGGAAAAAGAGGAAAATCAGTCTGCATGTGCCAACTCAGAGGTTAGAGGTCCGATGGACTTTTTTCAAGCGTTAATTTGCCTGCAATGGCGACCGCTCTCGGCGCACCATAATAAAAATAAATGCTAAGATACAAATTACAGTAATCACACCAGCAACGCGAACCAGCCGATAAATTGCCAGTGTATATTTGCCAGTCAATGGATTGTACTGAAAACAATAGAGCAAAATCACATCAATCGGAGAACTGATCTGATCTTGCGAGGCTTCCAAAAGCCCCAGTTGCAAATCCCTCGGCGCAAATTCGACTCCAAACAGATACCGCGCGATCTTCCCATTGGGTGTCAAAATTGCAATCCCACTGGCGTGAATGTATTCGTCTGTTTCGGGATCGTATATGTAGCGATAGCCAATAGCTTGAGTCAATGCGTTAATTGACGCCTGGTCTCCAGTGAGAAAATGCCATCCATTTTCACCGCCTTCTCGACCGTATCCATTGACGTAATTCACTTTTTTTGCCGCTGCCAATTCTGGATATTCGCCGGGATCAATGCTAAATGTCACCACCACAAAATCTCGTCCGGCATTGAGAGAAACGGGACGCAATCCCGACAACAAACCATTTAAAATCTGTGTACACAACATGGGGCATTCATAATATGCGGGCACTAAAATAATTGGATGGTCATTTACATATCGCGCCAGCATAACATCTGTGCCCGATTCATCTCGGAACTTCAAGTTTACCGGCACAGATGCGCCCAATTTCTGGTCAATCCCAACAGAATCCAGCACCGTGGGATTCGGCGTGAGGTCTTGCGCCCACGCGACCCTGGTGAAGCACATCAGCGTGAAACAAGCGAATAAAATGCGCATGTTTTACTCTCTCACCGAGAACCCGCGTTCAAGCACCAGGTCTATGGCTCGCTCAATTGGAAGATGAACAACCCCGGCATCCCGATCTACCCAACCGTATTCGGTAAGCGTGCGATTGGTTTCGGCACGCACTTGCGTCAGTTCAGCAGAAGGTACAGTCTGGATCAGCGGTCCCTGATAGGGCTTTTGGTGTGCAGCCATGGGGGGCGGATCATCTGTCATATAAAGCACGGCTTGTTCCAGACCGAGAAACATGGCCCACATAGCGATAAAAGACAGAATGGCTATGGCTATGATTCCCGCAGTGGCAGCGAGAATTGGGCCAATCTTGAGATGATAGTCTTCGTAGCCCTTTTCGCGGGCATTGTGCTTTTCTGCCATATCAGTGACCTTCTCCGGCAAAGGTTTCCGCCATGCGCGGATCGTGCAATGGCATCAGCGGCACACCTTTTAGCTGCATCGCAAAAAATCCCAACCACAAGCCGCCAATACTGACAAATGTCAGCACATCTGCGACGTAGCGATACAGTCCACTGGCACCACCGTGCGCAAAAGCCGGTGTAATAAAATAATAAAGATCGACATAGCGCATAAACAACATAAAAAATGCGATAACCATCATCAGCGCGGCGCGGCGTTTGATCGCCCGCTGCAATAGCAAAAAGAATGGCAGAAAAAAATGAAAGAGAATCAACGCAGTTCCCACATATTGCCAACCGCCATGCGATCGGCGAATGTACCAGGGCGCTTCTTCAGCCAGGTTGCCAGACCACGTAATCAAAAACTGAGAAAAACTCACATAAGCCCACAGACATGTAAAAGCAAACATCAGGGTGCCCAGATCGCTCAAATACTTGAATGCATCAACTTCTCGATAGACCTCGACATCTTTTAATTTGATCACCCATAAGATGCACAGTGCCATGGCGCCCAATGCGCCACCTATCACAAAAATTAAGCCGTAGATCGTCGAAAACCAGTGCGGTTCCAAAGACATGACCCAATCTGTTGCCGCAAATGTAACTGTCAAGATAAACATGGGAATTCCGGGGCCGCTCAGGTTGATCATCCTCCTTTTTAGGCCCGGTTCGCCAGTTTCATCTTGTTCGCGCGACCATTTCGTCAGCAAAAACATCCAGAGTAGCCACAGAATGAAATAAACGACTGCGCGAATATAAAATCCGGTCTCATTTAAGTACGGCTTCTTAAAGGTCAAAATAGGATCTTTGGCTACGACATCTGTATGCGTCCATTCGTACAAATGGTGCATACCCAGAAGCGCAATGGGAATAAACAGGACAGCCATGAGCCACAGTGTGCGCGCGCCCGACTCCAATAATCTCCGAATGACAAATCCCCATCGCCCACTGACCAGATGGTGCAACATCAACAATCCCAGACAGCCCAGAGATATGACCAACCAGTAGATATAGCTAACAAGATACGATTGGAAAAATTGCTGAGAATCGGCAAAACCAACAATAAATAAAAGCACCACACCGCAGGCACCTGCCAGAAGGCCTCTTTGTTGCACTTTATCTACAAAGGGATGGTTGAAGGATTCATTAGCCATAATATCCTACTCGTTTTCAAGCCGCTGACGCACATCAGCAGGAACATCGTCCAGCGTGGCGTTTTGGCTCAGTTGTAACGCCCGAACATAAGCTATAATAGCCCATCGATCTCGCGGTTTGATACGCGATGCATAGCTATACATCGCGCCAAAACCATTGGTCATTACATCAAAAAAGTAACCCGGTGTCTCGTTTTGCAATCGCTCAATATGGTATGATGGGGGTTGCTTCATGCCGCGGCGTACCACCATCCCGCGCCCATCACCTTCATAGCCATGGCATGGGGAGCAGTAAATATTGTAGCGTTCTCTGCCGCGGAGAATCACATCGCGCGTAATGGGAAAGGGAAATGTCTCCGCGGGTTTACCATCTACTATCCCGGTATATAAATGCGCGTCTATACGCAAATGACCGCGTGCAACCGTGCCTTTTATCCAGGGCCGAGAGGACCGGTTATCCGCAAAAAAAGAATTTTTTTCCAGCGGTTCAAATCTCGACTGGTTGTACATTTCTTGCCGCAAACGCTCGATATCTGTCGTGCCTTCACACCCTATTATCATAAAGAGTGCGAGCACCAGTATCACGGGATGGGCAACGACGATGAGTAGTTTTATCCCATTCGCTAATCTAAGGTTCGACATCATCTACCTTTTTTGCTTTCAGGCTTTCGAGAAATGAACGGGTTTCGGAAATATCAAATTTGGGATCTTCGGCTTCGATACACAAAAAGAATCCATCGCCAGAAGCGCGTTCAAAATTGGGGACATTGAAAACTGGATGATAGGGACGCGGCAAACCATTGAGGATGAGCATGCCAATCAATGCACCGAAAGCGGAAAATAGCACGCCGAGTTCAAATGTCACGGGAATAAAAGAAGGCCAGCTCAAGAGGGGCCGACCGCCCACATTGAGCGGATAGTCGATTACAGATACCCAGTACTGAAGCCCAAAGCCGGAGCAGGCACCGAGAATCGCGCAGATCAACACAATGGTGGGCACGCGGTGCTTGTCATAACCCATTGATTCCGACAAATCGTGTATCGGCATTGGAGAATAAGCATCCATCTTGCGATACCCTTCTGCATATGCATCTCTCGCAGCTTTGAGCAATTCGTCGGGACCATCAAATTCGGCCAAAAGACCGTATAAATTTTCAGCCATAATCACACCCGTTTAATCATCGGCAGAAGCTGTTTCCGCATGTTTGCTTTTATTTGCCACCAACTGGCGGATTTCAAAAATGTTAATGACGGGCATCACCCGAATAAACAGGATCATCATAAAGAGGAAAAATCCAATTGTGCCTGCGTACAATCCCCAGTCCCAGGGCGTCGAGTGATACATATCCCAGGACGAAGGCATAAAGTCGCGGTGGAGACTCGTCACCACGATGATAAATCGTTCGAGCCACATTCCCACATTGATGAACATCGAAATAATAAACAGCCCTGAGGGACTCAGGCGCACCTGTTTAATCCACAATAATTGGGGAATGGCCACGTTGCACAAGATCAATGACCAGTAAGTACCGGAATAAGGGCCAAATGTGCGATTTTGCATCATATAGCCTTCGTAGGGGCTGGCACTATACCAGGCAAAAAACTGTTCCATCGCATAGCCATAAGCCACAATGAGTCCGGTGGCGAGCATCACCTTGCCCATATTGTTCAGGTGGCGATCCGTGATGTAATCGTGCAATCCGTAAAAGTAGCGAATGGGCAACCCCAGTGTCAGCACCATTGCAAAGCCGGCATATACAGCACCCGCCACAAAATAGGGTGGGAAGATGGTTGCATGCCAGCCGGGAATCAGGCCTACGGAAAAGTCCAAACTCACGATGGAGTGTACGGACAGCACCAGTGGCGTCGATACACCTGCTAAAAGAAGCGCCGCCATTTCATAATTAAACCAGTGCTTGGCCGATCCTCGCCATCCCATTGACAACACGCCGTAGATGATCTGCGAAATTTTGTGTTTTGCCTTGTCGCGCAGGGTAGCAAAATCGGGAATCAGGCCCAGATACCAGAAGATCAGGGATACTGTAAAGTAGGTGCCAACGGCAAATACGTCCCATATCAGTGGACTGCGGAACTGTGGCCACACAGACATTGTATTGGGATAGGGCAACAGCCAGTAAGCCGCTACCCAGGGACGCCCCGTGTGCAACAGCGGAAACATACCTGCGCACATGACGGCAAAAATGGTCATGGCTTCGGCAAATCGGTTGATCGAATTGCGCCATTGCTGACGCATGAGCAATAAAATAGCTGAAATCAGTGTGCCTGCATGTCCAATACCGATCCACCAGACAAAGTTGATAATTGCCCAGCCCCAGCCAACGGGAATATTTAAGCCCCAGATACCGGTCCCTTTGATCAGCAGCCAGGTTGCAGACAACATCAACAACTGCAGGATAGCACCCGCAATTAACATCGCTGCAATCCACCCCAAAGGCGTGCGACTGGTGATGATTGCACTGAGTTTTTGCGTCACCGTTGTATAGGTCTGCCCCGGACCGAGCACCGGCGCCGGCATCGTCGGGTCTTTTATAGGTGCAGGACTACCCATGCTGTGAAATCTCCGGATTGGGATTGGTCAATCGCGCCAGATACGTGGTGCGCGGTTTGGTATTTAACTCTGTCAAAATGCCGTAATTTCTCTGTTGGGCTTTGAGCTTGGCCACGTGGCTATTGGGGTCTTTGATATCGCCAAATACAATGGCATCTGTAGGACACGCACCCTGACAGGCGGTTGTAATATCGCCATCATTCAATTCGCGGTCCTCGACCTTGGCCTCAATTCGCGCAGCACTAATGCGCTGGACACAATAGGTGCATTTTTCCATTACACCGCGACCGCGCACTGTCACATTGGGATTGCGCTGCAATTTGAAACTCTGTGTTTCTTCATCGGTATAATGGAGGAAATTGAAGCGCCGCACCTTATAGGGACAGTTATTTGAACAATATCTCGTGCCCACACAGCGGTTATAGGCCATATCGTTCAATCCCTCTGCGCTGTGTACGGTTGCGCCAACGGGACATACGAGTTCGCAGGGTGCATTTTCGCACTGCATACAGGGTACAGGCTGGTTATAAAGTTCGGGGTTGTCCAAATCGCCTTTGTAGTAGCGGTCGATGCGAATCCAGTGCATTTCGCGCCCGTTGAGCACCTCATCTTTGCCCACCACCGGGATATTATTTTCCGACTGACAGGCGACTGTGCAGGCATTGCAACCATTGCACGAATTCAGATCAATTGCCATGCCCCAGGCTTTGCCATCGTTGTCGTGAATCCCATCAAAAAAGTTTGCATCGGGACCGGGATCGTGTCCCATTTCGTGTACAAAATGCGGGTGTTTTTCATATTCATCAACTGTGCCAGATCGCACCAGTGCGCGGCCTTCCATGCTGTGGTGGTCCTGTGTGCAGGCCAGAGGATATGTCTGCCCCGTCTTTGTCATTGACGCATTCGAAGCAACCCACGGCGAATCAGATGTCTGAAGTGCGTAGGCATTAAAGCCAACGCCATTACCCACGCGCCCGGCAGCGGTGCGTCCAAAGCCGAGATGTACAGTGACGGCATTTGCGGGATGTCCGGGTGCGATCCAAATAGGTGCTTCCACAGAGCGATTATTCGCGCTCAACACGACCACATCGCCATTTTGAAGCCCCATCACCTCGGCAGTTGCCGGCGCGATCAAAGCCGCATTGTCCCAGGTGAGGCGCGTATGGGGTTTTGGCAATTCTTGTAACCAGCCATTGTTGGCATATCGCCCATCGCCAATTGTGGGATCTAACCGGAAGTTCACTTCGAGTCCCTCACTCGCCTGCGATGGCGTGCCGTAATTTTCGGTCAAGCTCACAGAACGCTCGGGCAAAGCCGTATCGGGAACCAATCCGTCGTGCAAATAGGTTTGCCAGGCTGTTTCAAAATCGCTGTCTTTGTATTGTTCTTGCCAATATTCTTTGACCCGATCATAATCCGCGCGCCCATCCCCCAGCATCATAGCCACCAGTTCCGCGGCGGATTTGCCACCGTAGAGCGGCTCGATCAATGGCTGGACAATAGACACGGTGCCATCAAAAGCGCGTGTATCGCCCCAGGCTTCTAATGCGTGTGCTTCGGGCAAATGCCAGTGAGACAATCGCGCGGTTTCATTTTGAGACTGGCCCAGATGGATGCGCGTTGTCACCTTCTGGTAAGCGGCGGCAAAATTGAGGTCTGCCGGAGCATTATAGACGGGATTGCCACCCAAAACCACCAGAAGTGAAACTTTACCTTCTGACATATCAACGGATAAATCTTTGAGGGAAGCGCATTGATTGGTCGGTTCGGCTTCTACTGGATCTGTGTACGTCACGGTTTCACCCACATTGCCCAACGCATTGTTAATAGCGTGCGCAAGTGCGTGAACAGCAGGCGGTTGATGATCGCCTGCAATCACCAGCGATGCGCCCTGATGTGCCGCCAGATCTTTGACCAGTGCATTGAGCCATGTATCGTGTCCGGCACTATTGCCACCTGTCGTGTTTATTCCCAGTGTCGTAGCTACTGCTCGTGCAAATCCCTCGACTTGACTGGCTTTCAATGGCAGGCGATGATCGGCAAAAGATCCCGTGTTAGATGGGGTGGATTCAACGGCATAGATCCGATTCATATCGGCCTTTTGACCGTCGATGACCTTGCGGCCCAGAGCAACGTGACGAGCGTGTCGAACACTTGCCGCACCGCTTTCCATAAAATCGGCGTCCAAAGACAAGATGCGTTTGGCTTTTTCGAAATGATACTGCGTTTCGACCACCTCGCCCAAAGCCATTCTGGCACCTTCGCGCACGTTGTCGCGCGTGCCTGGCTCAAATTGATGCCATCTTGCGTTGGGATATTTTTCCAATAGCGCGCGGATCTGGCTGACCAAAAC
>JAGWBW010000020.1:0-27223 GCA_021295695.1 Candidatus Latescibacterota bacterium | reverse complement strand
AGCAGAAAATCTCGTCCATGTACTCGCACGCCCGTTTGCCACGGGCACTTGCGTGCGGTCCGGGTCATAGAGGTCGAGTATTTGAGCTTGTGTAATTGCATCTGTGGGACCAAAAGTCGCATTGCCCGATCGGGGCGTTGCAGGATGTGTGGGATTGCCCTCTATTTTGGTTGGACGCCCCGCATGGCTTTCGACCAATACGCCCCGGGCGAATCCCCCTTGAGAGAGAGCCGAAGCAAAAAACAGGGGTTTGCCGGGTACCAGTTGTTCGGGCGCACGCACATAGGGGACAATTTTTTCTGGCGGCTGGCGAGTACACGATGTCAAACCGGCAAAAGCCAGAGACGCGCCCATCACCTGTAGAAATTTTCGGCGACCGACTTTGTCGTCCCATTCGGAAGCCCCTTCGGGAAATTCGCGGTGCAAATAGTCGCGAAATTCTTCCGTATCGGCCAATTCATTCAGGCTGCGCCAATAATCTTGCCCCTCGCGTGTAGATAGGCGTTCGCGAATCGCAGAGAGGTCTAAACCGTCTTTATGTGCTGTGCGTGTCATCGATGACATGTCGAGCAATCCGTGGAAGGGTTAATATCGTAGTCTTGAATCAGTTGTGCGCCCAGCAGGGCTTGAGAGACCGCATGTCCGCGTTCATCCATTGGTTTCCATGCCATATTGAAAACTTCTTCGCGAGGACGCACGTATTTCTCGGGTTCCCGGTGACATTCCAGGCACCATTCCATATTGAGGGTGTTCACTTTCCACATCAGCGGCATTTGATCGACCTGCCCGTGACAGGTTTGACATCCGATGCCTTTGTGGACGTGAATGCTGTGATTGAAATAGACAAAATCGGGGAGGTCGTGAACGCGAACCCACTCTATGGGATTACCCGTGCGATAACTTTCGCGGATGGGTTCGAGAAGGGGGCTTTCCGTCCAAATCTGAGAATGGCAGGTCATGCAGGTTTCAACAGGGGGGATATTGGCGAAAGAAGATTCTTCAACAGAGGTGTGACAATAGCGACAATCGAGGCCCACGCCGGTCACGTGGTGTTTGTGACTAAAGGGAACTGGCTGTTTTTTTGCGACCTGGACATCGGTTGTATAGTGCAATCGGTTGGTGTTGAGAAGAATGGTGAGGCCCGTTCCAACAACAACCAGAACCACGACAATACTGATTCTGGCAAACGCATTACTGCCACGCGGAAAAAGCTGCGCCATTTATGGATCCTGTGAAGTGAGATGAGACAAAATGCGATCGGGTCGAGCCTACGAAGGGCTTAATATACATGAATCTATATGCGAGTCAAGTAATAAGTTTTGCTCATATAAACTGTACATTATTATCTACTTTGTTTGGCATACAAAACACAACTTTTTAATTTTTATTACCTACTCGATGTTGTTCTCCATCGCGCCGATTGCCACCTGTGGGCAGTTCGGCAATGTACTGGTAATTGGGTTCGCGTGTTTGTCTGTCCATGATCTCAGCAATCTGTTTCCACGTTTCGCGCAAGCCGCGGGGACAGTGGGGCATCTCGTGTTTGATTAACCTGTGTAACCGACCGAGTTTGTAGCACGGAACCGCAGCATACATGTGGTGCTCGGTGTGGTAGTTCATATGCCAGTAGAGAACTTGGAGCAGGGGGTTGAGGTAGATCGTGCGGCAGCAGAGACGGAAATCTGGCACCCTGTCTTGCAGGCCAACGTGCTGTGCATTGTTGCAGAGAAAGTGTAACCACGATCCGAACATTTTCGGAAATGTGATGACCAGCGGAACAATCCAGTACCCATACGCCAAAGATATACCCGCGATCAAGAGGTGACCGATGAGCAAGGTGCGCTCCCATCTGGTGTAGGCGCGACACCGCTCTGGATCGCTTTCGGGAAAGAGCATTCCAATCCAGGAATTTTTCCTGTTGATATAGCCAGTAAAGTTTCGAAATCTCTCTTTGAGCAGTGTGTAGGGATATTTGTGGTTTATAATGGCTCGCTTCCACAGACCTTTGAGGTCGATTTTTTGAGGGAGTACGACTTCTTGATCGTCAGGTGCATGCAGGGCGTATTTGTGGTGCTCGGTATGGCTGGCCCAGAATAGATGGTGGTTGTGCCAGCCCAGGAAGGATAAAATGCGGAGGAAGAATCGATTGAGCCATCGGGTCTTGAAGACCGAATCGTGTACCAGTTCGTGAAAGCCGTTGACCAGAAAATGCCAGAAGTGCCCGTTGATAAAGACCAGTAGCGCAGTGATATACCAGGGCCAGTGGCGCGATGAGTAAATGGCTGCTCCCGCAGCAATAGTTAGCACGCCCAGAAAACCGAGTGTCTGAGCAAAGCCGAGGCAATCACTTCGCTTGTTGAGTTCGCGCAATGTCTCGCGGGTGACGCGGCAGCGGTACCATTTGATGCGCGTTTTCTTTGGCGGCTTGTTGTATTTTGGACCTTCTGTCAATACGTCTTGATCAGAGAGCGTGTCCTGGTCGGCATTTTCAGTTTGTGTGTTCAAGGTTTATAATCTGTCTTTAGCTGTCGAATGTAAGACTCATTGTATGCAGATTGATGATGGCCCTGGCTTCTGTCAGAAAATCCATCCCCAAAATTCCATTGATTTCAAAGCCATAATCCATGCTTCCTACTTCAAGCTCAAAATTAGTCAATTCCTTCTCTCCAACCTGCAAAAAATCAACCCGTCGTCTAAATACAACTTCACTTCCACCCACACCGCGAATTGTCACTATCCGGTCATCGGGCAAAGGAAATATACCAATAGAATCGACCAAGTCGGCGGATATCACCGTGCTAGCTGACCCAGTATCAACAAGGATTTGAGGGATCTCAATAGTTGATCCCCGATAAGCAATAGACACCGATGTAAATGGAAGATCATACCTTCGTATCAGTTGCATAAAGAGCACGAATTCCCAACCATTGTCTTACTTGAATATCAAGTGAATCACGACTGGTATGAAAAAAATAAAATTCCCGTTCGGGATATTGCTGGTGAAGGAGTTGATACCGTTTCATAGCTGTTTTGCCATCAGGACATTCCTCAACAACTGTTAGACGATTGAGATGTCGCCGATAATCAGAGGTTGTATGGGCTTCTAATGCCTCAACAATCAGCCATTTATTGGGATGACTTTTGCATATCTCAGACCAGTGCATATAACATATTCCTCTACATCAAGCGTTTTTTGAATTTTGTTTGGCACGCAAACGGTCCGAATATTAAAACCCTATCAATGATCAAGATACGCGAATCCACTTGTGCGTCAAGCGCGTTTTGTGAGCCATTTTCTCAAATCCGAGACAAGTGGTCATGGGTTCTCCTTGCTTTGATAAAATGAAACGGCTATTATGGACCACCTCACTGCGAATGTAGAGAATGGAGGAGTACAGAGATGAATTCGCCAGATCCACTTGTGGTATCCAACTACCGCCAACTCTTTGTCGATAACCATCTCATTGATAGCATCAAACACGTACATATTCACCAGCACACGCCCATCCCACGCGAAACCTGTCTCACTCTCAATCGCCCCTGGGAAGGTGAAACGAGTTGGTGTCCTGTTGTTATCAAAGATGGCGATAGATATAGAATGTGGTACCGATCTCAAGATGAGCAACAAGACACGGGTGGTTTTAACCATACGTTCACGGCTTATGCCGAGAGCGAAGACGGTATTTGTTGGCAGCGGCCCAATCTCGGTTTGTTCAATTTTAATGGTTCAACGGATAACAATATCTGTGTTGACAATCCCAACACCAAGAACATCGCGGTTTTTAAGGACGAGCGTCCCGGCGTGCCAGAATCCGAGCGGTACAAAGCAGCCGGTCGCTGGGGTGGCGGCAAACCCGCTCGTATCTACGGTCTCGTCTCACCCGATGGGATTCACTGGCAAAACGCAACAGAGGGGCCACTTATCGTCGCCTCTGAAGACGATCCCAATTTTGACAGTCCGGTCAGCGCTTTTTGGGATGAACGTCAGGGGCGTTATGTCCTGTACGCGCGAGGCTGGTTTCCCGATGGCGATGAGTCGCGAATGCGCGCCATTCGAATGACTACTTCACAGGATTTCACAAATTGGGATGCATGGCAATACATCCGCATTGACGGCAAAACGCACTTTGATTATCAACTTTACACCAATGCTGTTCACCCTTACGCACGCGCACCCTATTATTTCGCTTTTCCCAAACGCTTTATTTCAACCCGCAGAGCTAAGCCCGAGTGGGGTCACGAAGGTCTTTCCGATGTCCTCTTTCTCGCCAGTAGAGATGGTTTGAATTTCACACAGCCTTATGCCGATGCGTTTATGCGTCCCGGTCTGGATCAAAATAACTGGCACGAGCGCTCCATTTTTATCGCACCGCACGTTGTCTCTACAGCACCTGGTGAACTCTCTCTATATTCTGTGCAAAATTATCGCACGCCCAATGTACACATTCGGCGTTTTACTATGCGCGAAGATGGGTTTGTCTCTGTTCGCGCTGACGCGAGGACCGGTGTTCTTACGACCAGACCGTTCACTTTTACCGGCAACCAATTGGAAATCAATTACTCTACGAGCATTGCCGGATCGATTCGCATCGCATTGCTCGACGAAGCGGGCGATTCCCTTTCAAAATTCGCGCTCGACGACTGTCCCCATATTTTCGGCGATGAAATCGGGCGCACTGTTCGCTGGGAAAACGCCAATGCTATCGATATTCAACAGCCCATTCGTTTGCAATTTGAGCTAATTGAAGCAGACCTCTTTTCTTTTCGATTCTTCAACTTTGATTAACGCTGTATTTATCTGCGTTCATCTGCGTTCATCTGTGGATCCTTTTAGATTCTTCAGTCCCGGAGAAATATCATGAAAATCGTCAAAATCGAACAATTCTTTCCCCGCCGGAGAATGCGCTTGATTAAAATTACGACCGATACGGGTATTGTCGGCTGGGGAGAAACCACCCTTGAGGGCAAACCCAGGAGCACCTGGGCCGCTGTAGAAGAACTTGCGGATTATCTTATTGGGAAAGATCCCTTACGCGTTGAGCATCACTGGCAACACATTTACCGATCCGCTTTTTATCGCGGGGGTAATGTGCTTATGACCGCTCTTTCGGGTATTGACCAGGCATTTTGGGATATTGCAGGTAAGTACTTTAATGTGCCGACCTACCAGCTTCTCGGCGGACCGGTGCGCGACCGCATTCGCGTTTATGCCCATTGGGGGATTCGCGACAGTTCGGACCGCGGGTTGGATGCTGCGCGCGAGCGTCTCGAGATGCTCCAAAAAAAGGGTGGGTACAAAGCTTTTAAATCGGGACCCGGCGGCAAGTGGCGCGCCCACGAACCTCCCGCTGTGATCGATCACTTTGTCAAATGTGCCTATACCATGCGCGAGTGGGTTGGCGACGATTGCGAACTCTGTTTTGATTTTCACGGCAAGATGACGCCTGCGCTCGCCGTGGAAATTTGCCACGAGATCAAAGGCATGCGTCCCATGTTTGTCGAAGAACCTGTGCCACAGGAAAATGTCGATGCGCTTAAACACGTTTCCGACCATGTGCCCTTTCCCATTGCCACGGGCGAACGCTTGCTTTCGCGCTGGGAATTTCGCACTATTTTTGAGAAAAATGCCGTTGCCTATATCCAGCCCGATGGATCGCATGCAGGCGGTATTTCCGAACTCAAACGCATTGCGAATATGGCCGAAGTGTATTACATGCACATCATGCCGCACTGCGCCATTGGGCCGGTTGCTTTTTCCGCGTGTATGCAGGTTGATGCCGCTGTGCCCAATTTTCTCATTCAAGAGCAAGTCGATGCGGGTCTGGGTGAGGATCTGTTGCAAGCCCCCTGGGTTGTCAGGGATGGACATATTGATTTGCCCACCAAACCCGGTCTGGGCTTTGACCTTATACCCAAAGAAGCCGAACAAAATATCGGGGTGTACGAAGAAGAACTCGGCGGAGAATATTTTTACGAAAACGATGGCAGTGTTGCGGATTGGTAATATGAACGAAATAACAGAACAACCCGACAAAATAGGCAAGGCGTTTCTCGATCTCGTCAATCGAGGTGAATCGCGCTGGATACGATATATTTTAACACTGCTGATTATTATTGCCACCTGGACTTTTGGCAGTGGCGTGGTTCTGTTCGGCGTTTATGGCTCTGAGCCCGAAGGCTCTCCCATGGATGGCACAAATCCTTTTTTGGATTTTATTGCCCTCAACTTGCTCTTTGTCACGGTGCTGATCGGCTTGTGGATTGGCATTCGCAACGCACACAAACGCTCTTTCCGCACGCTTATTACGCCACGCGACCGCATCCGCTGGGGGCGCATATTTCAGGGCTTTGGTTTGCAAATGGGTCTGGGTATTGTTTTCGCAGCTATTGACGCTCTGCTCTTTCCCGATAATTACACTTATACCCTGGATCCCGAACGCTTTTACAAATTCGTCCTTCTCGTCCTTCTTCTTACTCCTTTTCAAACCACCACCGAAGAATTGCTCACGCGCAGTTACTTTTTGCAAATACTCGGTCACTTCACGCGACATCCCATTGCTCTCGTTATTCTCAATGCCCTGCCCTTTGCCTTGTTCCATTTGATGAATCCCGAGATCGCAGCGTATGGCGTAGTGCCCATGTTGATCTCCTACTTTGTTGTCGGTGCATTTCTCGCCCTTGTCACGCTCAAAGATAACGGTGCAGAACTCGCCATTGGTATTCATGCCGCGAATAATATGTTTGCAGCGGTCCTCGTCAGTTATAAAGATTCCGCTCTCTCCACCAATGCCATCTTTACGATAAGTGAGGTCAATGTCTGGTCAGGTACGGTTGCTTACATCGTCTCCGCAGCTATTATGTATCGGATATTGTTCCGCAATCACAAATCTGAACCATTGGTCGCTTCTCAGTAGATTCAGGTTTTAAATGAAAAAGACAAATGGGAGATATGGCCTTTAGCCGTGTCTCCCGTTTTTTTGTATAGCGATGAGAAAAGGCCAATAACGTGTCCAGTTTTCAGATACACATCCGCATAGTTTTGCGAGGATCGGATTCGACAGGGTGAAGTTTGGGAAATGTCTCGGATTATAATTTGCACCATCATCGCATTTATGATAAATTAGTATATCTATAAAAATAAATAAGGAAAAATACTAATGAATGCGATTAATCCTGAAATCGAATACAACTTTGTAATAGGTAAAAGCCCGCAAATTCAGGAAGTCTATCGCCAGATGCAAACGGCTGTCAAAGGGGCGGGAAGCGTGCTGATTGCGGGAGAGAGCGGCACTGGAAAAGACCTGGTCGCTCAGTATATCCACCACAAAAGCGGTCGCGCCCCGAATCCCTTTGTGCCCGTGAATTGTGGTGCTATTCCCAAAGAACTCTTTGAAAGCGAACTGTTCGGACACAAAAAAGGTGCTTTTACCGGCGCCGTAAACGAAACCGCAGGCCTTTTTAGATCTGCTGATACAGGGACCATCTTTCTGGATGAGATTACCGAAATTCCGATCGAGACCCAGGTCAAACTTTTGCGCGTTCTTCAAGAGAAGCGCGTTCGACCCCTCGGAAGCACGGAAGAAATTCCCCTGGACGTCCAGGTCATTGCAGCCACCAACCGCGATCTGGAGCAGGTGCTCTGGAACAAAAGCTTCCGGGAAGACCTCTATTACCGGCTCGGGGCAGTCACCATCTACATTCCACCCCTGCGGGAACATTTAGAAGATATCCCGGAACTGGTCGCCGCTTTCATCCAGCGGCTCAATCAACGCCTTAAACGCAACATCCTGGGCGTTCACCCAGATATAATGCAACACCTCACCAAATATTCCTGGCCCGGCAATGTGCGTCAGCTTGAAAACGTCATTGAAAATGCATATTTGTTTTCCAAAGGGAAGTGGATTACCCGGCTGGGGGTGAAACTCGAAGAGGATATCCAATCTCTTGTGCGATCCACAGGAGAAATTAGCGCATCCCTGGATTCGAGCGAATTCTACTTGCCGTCCAAAGCGATGTCAACTTCCTTGAGACGAAAAATTCAAAGCGCCGCAAAAAGTCCGGCAGGTGTGTTGATCCTGGGAGAAGAAGGGACAGGATCCCAGATGGTTGGACGGGAAATTCACCGTCAGAGCGCCTATGCAAAGGGTCCCTTTGTCATCGTCAACTGCGATACGATTCCACCCGAACTTTTTGAAAGAGAGCTGTTCGGGAATTCCCTTTTTGAGGATACACAAGGACATTTTGAAGGATATATACACCAGGCCGAAAGCGGCACGCTCTTTCTCTACGAGATCACGGCCATACCTTATCGGATTCAGATGCTGCTGTTTCGCTTGTTCGAAGCAGACAGGATGCGTCCGACCGGATTTTCCAGGGACCTTCCCAAAAATCTCCGCGTTATTGCCTATACGTCGCAAGACCTGCATCGGGCTCTGAAAGAGAAAAGCCTATCCGTTGGGTTCTATACCCGATTGAGTGGGTTTGTCATTCACATTCCGCCTTTGCGGGAAAAAAAAGAGAAAATTCCAGAATTCGCAGATTATTTTGTCAAATTATTCGCCACTCAGCAACAACGTCTGGCTCCCCGAATTCACGACGATGCACTGGCATCTCTGATGGCCTATCCCTGGCCGGGCAATCTACTGGAACTGCGCTTTGTCATCCAGGGTGCTCTTACAGCGGCGAACTGCGGCACAATTCAAAAACACCACCTGCCAGACCAGTTGGGAATACACTGGCAGACGGATGAACATGCATACACAAGGGGTAAACTCTACGATGTAGAGCAGGCTTTACTTCAAGAAGCGCTCCAAAAAACCGATGGAAACAAAACCCAGGCCGCTCGGCTTCTCGGTATCTCCCGGAAAAAGGTTTACAAAATGTTGGAAAGCTCAATCCTTCATCCTGAATCCGGGATTTAATCCCTCAGTGCCTCTTTTCGAAACAACTGTATTCTGAGGGAACGTACCAGATGCTTCTCGCCAAACTGGAATTCTCGGGTCCTGCAGGAACTCTCCATTCAATTTCGTTCACATAAATACATATAAAATAATAACCTAATTGTGCCGGACAATCTGATTTTCATCTTTTAGTTGTCTGGCACAATTTTTGCTCATATTTCACATTAGGAAAAATAAAGTGATTTTTCCTGAATTGATTCAGCTACCTTAAAATCACACTCAATCCCTGACAAATCCGCTGCCTCAATTTCTGTCCCGATTGCCACGAGGGATATACGTTGGACAGACGCATCTTGATTGTCTCCGAAGATTCCCAGCTAACCTGGGACGTGAAAAATCTTCTGTCTGGCGAACCTGTGGAACAGACTCAAGTGCGTTCCGGGCAGGCATGTCTGGATATGATTGTAAGTACTCCTGTGGAAATTGTCGTGATAGACGACCGTCTTCAGGATATGCAGGCAGTGGATCTAATCAAAAATATCAAATCCACAGTGCGAGATACAATCGTCATCCTGGGTGCCTATAAACATTCTATCCAGCAGGAAATAGAGGCCAGGCGAGTTGGGGCCTTCTACTGTATCATCGGTCCCGGCGAATACGATACCCTCTACCAGTTTTTGCTACAGGCCATTGCGTTAGAAAACAGACACCTTTTGAGTAAACATAGACAAAGGAGGTGATATCGCGTTTAACACAGCTACAATAGTCGCGAGAGATATGGATTCATCCTGATTACATCAAATCCGAGAGGAGGCGTTTATGATTCGATTCCGAAGTATTTTGTTTGGCGGAGTTCTCGTGCTGGTCCTGGGGGGAATCTCATTCGCTCAGGATTTTACCCCTCGAGTGGGCATCGCGGGGAATATTAGCGTGAACCTGCCCGTACTGGGGCTCCGAACCTGGTTTACACAGGCCCCGCAATTCGGGGTCAATATTGTGTATCATCGCCATGCGCGGATAGAAGTGGAGTACGAATATCACCACGCCCGGTTTGACGGTGGGAGTCTGGAGAATGCCGAGTTTATGTGGGCACCGACCGGTACCACAGATCTTCAGTCTTATAAAAGTCCCAGCGCGCAATCCAGGATGCGTTTTCACAGCTTTCTGGTCAACGGCGTCTTCTTTTTTAGCAAGCAACTCAACGACCAAAAGGCTCGGCCTTATTTCACATTCGGGAGCGGTCTTTATCACTATCGTACTACTGAAACAGGGCTTGTCTTTCCAGGGCAAACGGGTAACTCGTTGAACACCAGCATTGTTCTGGAACCCGACGGGGATGTCCGAACAACTGTCGGTGTCAATTTCGGTCTGGGCGTTGCTTTCTATACATCTGATCGATTCGCCCTCGATTTGCGTGGTCGATACCACATTATTATAGGTCAATTGCGCCCCATGGAGGCGTGGGGATTGGAGCAGGTTTTTCCCTTCCATGCGCTGGACCTGGGCATTCGCGTGAAGACCTACTTTTAGGGGGAATACAATATGCGAGAATCAAAACGAATTCTCCTGTGGTGCATGGCGCTGAGTCTGATCCTGATCGGCGCTGACTTGACATTCGCCGCCACTACGGGAAAGATATCCGGTACCGTCAGAGACGCCCAGGGACAACCGCTTCCCGGAGCCAATGTGGTCGTCAAAGGGATGCGTTTGGGGGCTACCACAGACGCCGATGGTATTTATTTTATTCTTACCGTACCACCTGGGGTGCACACATTGACTGCCTCTCTGGTGGGCTATGGAACGACCTCTCAAACCGATGTAAAAGTCGCCGTTGATCTGACCACGACGGTCGATTTTGCGCTGGAGGAAATAGCTCTACAGGCCACAGAATTGGTTGTGATTGCCGAGCGTCCACCTGTGGAACCGGATAAAACCACCAGCAAATACATCCTGGGATCAGAGGAAATTGAGTCGCTACCCATCATCAGAAGCGTCTCCGAACTCCTCGCTTTACAGCCCGGCGTTTTGCCGGAGGGAAACGATATGATCCGTGGAACTGGCGCCGCGGATGTGACTTATTACGTAGATGGAATCCCCATTGTGACCTCCGATGGCGTGGGTGCGTTTGACCGTTTCCAGTTTCAAAATACATCGGCTGTCCAGGCACTCACCGTATTGACTGGAGGATGGGAGGCAGAATATGGCAATGCCCAGGCCGGTATCATCAACCTGGTCACCCGGGATGCAGGGGAAAATTATGCGGGGCAGTTGGAGTACAAGTTTGATCCTTCGGGCAAAAAACACTGGGGTAACGACGTTTACGGCGCTCCTCAGTTTAGAGATAACTTGAAGTGGGGAGATGCTGCTTGGGAAAATGAGACGGATCCCGAAACGGGACAAACTATTCACCAGCGGGTCGATTATACCGATGCAGCAGGCCATTTCATAGAGGCGAATCTATCTGGACCACTTACGCCTGACGCCGGGCTATTCGTCAGCACGCGCTTTGATCGGTCCTCCCGTTCGTTTCCTTCCTCTTCCTCGCACACTCCGGGAAATACCCGCAATACAGTCAAGCTAAACTACAATATGTCAGACAATGTAAAGTTCAAGCTCGGCGGATTCTACCATTGGAGCAAAGGGTGGAACAATGGCACCAGTTTGGGCAGAAGCGCCACGGCCGGTGCTATCCGAGGCTTGGGTGACGGTGGGAGAAACGTCTTTCTACCGGAAGGAAGTTCTGCGGGACGGTTCACGGATAGTGAGAGTTTGATCTACGTCTCTTTGACCCATACCTTGAGTCCAAAGACATTCTATGAAGCCAAAATATCGCGCTCTTTTTCCAAGCAGGATACCAGCGATATTCCCGCAGCTACCCAGCCCCTGCGCAGGGATGCGGCCGGGTACTTCAACCTGTCGCGCGATGTGCGTGCCTACGAAATTTCAGCGCGCGCGCGTTACAACTTCAAGTTCGATATTTCCAGCCAGATCACGAGAGGGCATCTGGTCAAGACCGGGGTTGACTTCATCTATTCCGACGCCTGGACATTTGGAGAGATTGGAGAAAATGAATCCCGTCGCGTCGTTGCCTTTTACTCAAAAGATGGAGCTCCAGATGGAAACTTTCAGCGGGGAATCAACCCTTTTCAGTGGGGACTCTATTTGCAAGATAAGATGGAATTCAGCGGCATGATCGTCAATGCAGGCGTTCGCCTGGATGGATTCCACAATGGAGAAAAAGGCTCCGCTGTTCCACCTTTTGAAACATCACCTATGTACAACAAACTCCGACATTTTCGAAACGCACCACGGGTAGATGCCGATGCCAAAATCGCGTTCAGCCCTCGATTGGGTGTTTCACATCCCATCACCGCTGCAAGCACCATCCGGTTTTTCTATGGGAGATTTTACAAATTTCCGAATCTCTGGACGATGAACCGGCAGGTCTGGGTGGGGAGCTTTCCCGACATCGACATCAACGGCAACGGACAAATTGATCCCGAGGAGCGGTACAATGATCTCGGAAAGGAAAATCAGATCGGCGTTGGAAACATAGCAACACCGCCGGAGAAAACCACCAGTTTTGAGGTGGGAACCGACTGGAACGTGGTTTCGGACTATACTTTATCGCTAACCGCCTACTACAAAACGGTAGATAATCAGTTATCTACTGGTACAACGGGCGGCGAGACGACGATCTGGCAGGATCCCGGCACGGGGAGAACCGAGCAGATCCGTGTCAATCTGAGCATTATGTATGAGGATATCAAGGGAATTGAGCTTGGTTTCCAGAAGCGATTCAGCAATAACTTCGCGTTTCAGACTTCCTTTAACGCGCAGTGGCTATCGGGAGGGCGTGCAGGGGGAGCAGGAGACCGGTTCTTCCCGGATTCAACGTGGGTCGCCGCTGGAAATTACTGGTTTGGCTATGAGATGCAAAACGGGCAGGAGGTTCCGATTCCACTGACCCAGGATGAGATCCGAGAAATCGGATCTAAGGCGAATCAACTCCTTCGCGACATCCGGGCAGGTGGTGGTCCCAGCAAGGGGCAGGCAGGGCCGAATGAACATTTTCTGGCAGCTATTGAAAAGGAACCCGGCATCTGGGCTATCACCCCCATTCTTTCCGAGTTGAATATTGGCGGCATACGAGGCAGAGACAGAACGGCATTCGGGAGCGTGGCGTTTCTCTACCGAACGCCGAGCAATTGGGGCCCAATGGTTGGCGAAGCGGGTTTGTTCGGGAATATTCAGGCCAACATGATTTATCGCATGCAGACCGGCAGCCGGTTCGAACACTCGCTTCCGGAAGGTGGCGTGGAGGAACGAAATGAGCCACTTCGCACTTGGGTTGATTTGAATGCCCAAAAGACGTTCTACGGCCTGAGAGACCGCTTAGACGTGACGTTGTTCGTCGAAACATACAATCTGTTCAACCAGAAAGATCGGCGGGCAAACAACTTCGATTATATTCAATGGGGTTTGAGAAGACCCAGACCAACAGACCAGCTCTACAGGGATTTCGGAGATCCGAACGACAGGGCCTTTCTGGGCTCCCCAAGGCAGGTGCATTTGGGATTGAGGCTCAGTTTCTAAGAGGATAAGACAACATGATTACTATAAAAAGAAGAAGCATTTTGTTCCTGCTTTTTCCATTGCTGGCGACCCTCTTGCTAACTTCGGAATTGTGGGCGCAATCGAGTCCTTTCCAGAGGAAATTCCGACACATGACGCGGGGGAAGGTCTGGCATACGTACAGGAATGGACTCACAGGCCGGGTTCACAGGCAGGTGATGAGGGATATAGCTGGTATGCAATATCCGGGTTCTATCATTCCGCTGGAACCCACCGAGTTTGAGCAATACTGGAGCTTTGTCAGCTATCACTGGTTCCCGCGGTTTACCCGCCGATACGACACCTCTCGGGGCGAGGGTGTAATGATTCTAACAAGAGATCACGGCACCTCGGCAGTTGGCCCGAGTCAGGAATCCGAGGATATTCGGGAAAAGGTCTATGACATTGTCAACAGCCCGGAAAAAGATCTGGGATTTATGACTGCCTCTCACTTTTCCGGGTTCAGCCCGATGTCCAACTACTGGCCCGGAGCACCTCCAATTGTGGGTGAGCCTGTGGAGATCCACAACCACGACTATGGGCGATATATCGGGGACGATTCCCAGGGTGAGGAAATTCTCATCACGGCATGGTCTTCCAAGACGGGTATCAGCGTGTCGCAAAAAGCCTTTTCCTGGAGTTATCCCGACTTTGACGACTTCATTATTTACGAATATACCTTCCACAACAATGGAGACGCCAATGGAGACGGCCAGCCGGATTCCGGTATGCCCGTGCAACTCAACGACGTTTATTTTGCGTTTGTAAATGTCATGACTATCTCTCAGGCGGGGTGCTTTATTTCAAGTCCGGGTGCGTGGTGGGTAGATGCGGCTGAGATAATCGATGACTTCTACAGATATACCGGCGCAGATAACTACGATGGTCCAGCCGAATACGCTGATTTGAAGCTCAGTTATCACTACGATGGGGACGCGCCTTCTACCTTGTGGAATGATGTTGGTGGACCTTATGTCTCGGCGCGTCACGATGCGCGATTCAAAGACACGGCGCGAATTGACGGAGAACTGACAGATGTCCAGTATTTTGGGTTTGCTCCCCTGGATTATACCCCACCTTTTGCAAATGATCCAGAAAACTACGTTGCGCCAAAGGTCGCGGATCAGCCAGTGTCGGTAAAGTGGTGGGAAATCCTCGGCAGAAATAACTTCACATACCCGGATCCCAGTAATGATGGTGATGAGCAACTGTGGAACAAACTCGTCGAGGATCAGGGAATCCAGGCCAATCCCACCGACATTGGCAATTACGCCCACAGTCACACGTATGGACCATACGATATTGGCCCGGGTGAAAAAGTGAAAATCGTAGCGGTTTTTGCCGGGGGAACAGCTGCCGAAGCCAAAGGTATGGGCATCATCGAATGGGCGCAAACGGGTAATCAAGACGAGATTTCTCTGGGTCGAGAGGCCCTCGTGGATCATGTGCGCCGTGCTCAATTTGCCTACGATAGCGGCTACGATCTGCCCGACCCACCTCCGGATGTGCGATTTTCAGTGGGGAATAGCGAACGCGGTCAGGTTCTCCTCACATGGCCAGATGATGCCGATCGCGCGTTGGATCCAGACTATGGCCAGGCCGATGTAAGAGCCTACCGGGTCTATCGTTCAGGGACCAAGGAAGCGGGGCCTTATAAGTTGTTGAAAGAGATTTCCGTGGGGGATGCCGCTCATTTGAGCGGCGGTATCTATTCCTTCGAGGATGAGACTTCTGCTCCCGGCTTCAACTACTGGTACTCGGTACGCTCGGTTGATTCGGGGCATTCATCCTGGACTAATAACGACGGTACCAAGACGCTTGCCGACCTGCCCGACAAGGTGCGGCAGAATGTCCAGAATGGCATGGAAAGCGGGCATTCTGCACCTGACCAGCGGATGCAGGTCTTCACCAGTCCCAAGATCCCCGCAACTGTTAACAAAGACAATCTCGAAGATGAAATACTGGTTGTGCCCAATCCCTATCGGGATGATGGTACACACAGATATCCGGGATCCAGAAAGATTCGATTTACAAATATCCCCAGAAAGGCCCAGATCAAGATCTATTCTCCATCTGGAGACCTGGTCTGGACGATCAATCACGATTCGCCCCTGGGAGAGGCGGAATGGAATCAAGCACCGCGATCCTTCGCGAGACCAGAGGTGCCATCGGGTATCTACTTTTACTCTGTGGAATCTCTTGTGGAATCATCAAAAGGACAGATACGATTCGGTTCGTTTGTAATCATCAAATAGTCTAAGGAGCTTTGCTATGATGACCAGGATATACGCATTGATCTGCACATTCACGATTGTGATTTTGCTGCAATCGCCCGCCCTGGGACAGGGATTTGTGGAGATCGAGGATGAGGACATTTACTCCTCAACCGCTGCTTCGCGAATTGGGCTCACGGGGTTCGGATTTCTGAAGATTTCCCAGGGGGCGCGATCAGTGGGAATGGGGGATGCGTACACGGCCATATCCAATGATATCAATGCGGCATTCAAGAATCCTGCCGGTTTGACTCATATGAAGCGGATTGAGTACGTGTTCTCTTACAACCGATGGTTGGTAAACAGCACGGTTGCTTCCGGAGCTATTGCGGCGAATACGCCGTATGGCGTGGTCGGCGTCACTTTTATCGGTTTCTACCCTGAGAAGAGCAAGGAAACCACTATACTCCAGCCGCTCGGAACGGGGGAGATGGTGAATGCCGGGGATGTCGCCATTGGATTTATTTACGCGAAGAAAATGACTGACAGGCTCTCCTTCGGCATTCATGGTCGCTGGATTCAGGAAACCCTGCACGACAAAAATATTACCAGTTACGATGTCTCCCTCGGCACGCTGTTCTATACGGGATTTGGCTCCAGCAGGTTGGCGATGACATTGCAGAATTTCGGCAAAGACGTAACACCGGAAGCGGTCACTTTCGCCATGCCAATGGTCTTCAATATCGCCGCTGCTATGGAGGTTTACGGAACGATAGAAGATCCCACCTACCTCACAGCCGCAGTCGATTTCAGCTATGCCACTGATTTCGGTGAGCGGTTACATTTTGGCGGTGAGTTCTGGGTCGCGAGAGTGCTCGCGCTTCGAGCCGGATACAAGACCAATTACGACATCGAGAGTTATTCACTTGGTGCCGGTGTTCGCGTGAACTATTTGGGAGGTAGGCAGGTCTCTGTCGATTTTGCCTATTCGGCGATTGACGGTGGCTTCGATGCTCCGCTGCGCGTGTCTCTAAGTGGCAGTTTTTAGGCCCGATCAGTTCAAAGGATTGCGAGGAGAGATTTGTCCTCTCTGCAAGATCCCATTGTTAGCCATTCAGTGCCTTCCGCCGCAGAGGAGCGGGGGATCACGTTGCGTTCATTTCTGATTGGGTTGGGTGTGGTCTGTCTGGTCAACCTGTGGGTCACGTGGTCGGATTTCATGATTCATTCCTCGGCCTGGAATTTGAGCCACTTTCCCATAGTGAATTTCATTCCGTTTGTCATCCTCACAGTCTTATCATCGGTTTCAGAGAGGTTGTTTGGTTCGCGCTGGTCTTTTTCATCTGCCGAACTCGCCACCATTCTGGCCCTGGGGCTGGTGGGCAGCGTCGTGCCGACCAACGGATTTATGGGATATGTGATCGGCATTTTGGCCATGCCGTATTACCTGGCCACTCCCGAGAATGGTTGGGCACTCTATTTTCACCCCCACCTTGCCGACTGGATGGCGCCGCGAGACGAAAACGACGCCGTGCGCTACTTTTTCGAAGGCCTACCCAAAGGTGCTCACATCCCCTGGGAAACCTGGGCAAGCCCGCTTTTCTGGTGGCTCACATTTGCAGCGTCGATCACGCTGATTTCGGCCTGTACGGTTGTCATTTTGCGCAAGCAATGGACGGAGAACGAACGGCTCGATTATCCCATCATCAGCGTAGGCATCGACATGGCGCTGCGCTCGAATCCCCGGAACTGGCTGCCGGAATACATGAAAGGCAAGCTGTTCTGGGGTGGTTTTTCGGTTGCCTGCGGAATCGTTTGTTGGAATATTCCCAGTTACTTCGTACCCGGCCTGCCCGAATTCCCTCTACTTTATAGGTGGTTTACGCTGGCCGCTGGTTTTCCCACAATTGATTTTCATATCAGTTTTTTTGCACTGGCTTTTGCATTTTTTGCCAGGCTTGAAGCCCTGTTCAGCGTCTGGTTCTTCTTCCTGATTTTTCTAATCCAGAGCGCGGTATTCAACCGATTCGGATTCACCATCGGCACCTCGGGAGATCCCTGGTCTTCCCACAACCCCGCAGTTGGCTGGCAAAGCTGGGGGTCTCTCTGCTTCATCGTGGCCTGGGGGATCTGGATTGCTCGTCACCATCTACGCGACGTGTTTTCCAAGGCCATTTGGGGGGCACCAGGTGAGGGCAAGGCTGAAGAAATGATGTCTTACCGGATGGCTCTTATCGGCCTGATCAGCGGACTGGTTTATGCGATTGGATTTCTGTACTGTGCGGGCATGAGCTATACCATGGCCTTCGCGCTTTTGCTTTCCACGCTTATCGGCTATCTGGGTGTATCCCGCATCTTAGTGGAAACCGGGTTGCTCTACGTGGTCGTACCGGTAACGGGTCAGTCCTCCACCGTATATTTTCTGGGATCGCGTGGCCTGCCGGAATCCTCGATGACAGCCATGGTATTCACCTACATCCTCGTCACGAGGGGCGCCGGTATGTTCATGCCTTCGCTGACCCATCTGGGCAAGCTCGCAGACCGGATTCCCCAGATTCGAAGGCGTCTGATCTACGCGCTTGGTGCCTCAATCGCGAGCGGCGTTCTGGTTGCCGCCATTGTAACCCTGTACCTGGGTTACACGAAGGGGGCATACAACTTCAACGTATGGGTGTTGGGCGGGGGTGGCAGTCAGCGGCCTTTCATCGATACGCTGGTCAAGATGCAGTCGCCATTCACAACAGACTGGTATCGCATCTTCTTTTTTTCATTCGGGGCGCTGGTCTCGGCCGTGCTGGTGGCTTTGCGCTACCGCTTTCCCTGGTGGCCCCTTTCTCCTATCGGATTTCCTCTGGCCACTTCCTGGCCCATGCGCAGGGTTGGGTTCACCATCTTTCTGGCCTGGTTCATCAAGGCCATCATCATGAAACTGGGGGGTACCGTGCTCTACCGCCAGTGCCAGCCCTTTGCAGTCGGGCTCCTGGTCGGTTGGGCAGCCGGAGTCGGCATCTCTTTTGTGGTTGACATCTTCTACTTTCCCGGCAACGGACACGCGATTCACTCGTATTGAAAGAGAGACACTATGGCAAATTCAATAGAAATCGGCATTGCCCGTACCGACATCACCCCTGCGGTGGGCATCCCCCTGGTCGGATTTGCGGGGCGAGGACCTTCAACGCGTATAAACGACCCGTTGTACGCCACAGCTATGGCTGTTTCCTGCTCGGGGGAGCAAGCCGTATTGATCGCTTTGGATCTCCTTCAGTTTAAGGCGGAAACGGTCGCAGAGTTTCGCATACTCATCCAGGCTGCATCGGGAATCTCCGCCAATCGGATTACCCTGGCATGCAGTCATACGCATTACGGACCTGATGTCGATCGCGCAGGCAGGCGATCTCCTTCGCCTGGTCCGAGTTCGGCCGAAGGTGCCGAATTGGTTGATGCTTATCGAATTCATCTCGGCTTCAAACTGGCGGGCCTGGTACAGGAGGCACAGCAAAATTTGAAGCCGGCGCGAATGGGTATCGGCTGGGGCAGTTCCGATATTGGTATTAACCGCAGAGAGAAGACCCCTGATGGGCGGATTATTCTCGGCAACAATTACTATGGGCCTGTTGACCGCGAGGTCGGCGTGGCGCGGATTGAAGATATAGAGGGTAATCCCATCGCCTGTCTGGTCAATTTTGCGACGCATCCCGTTGCACAGACTTCTCAGCAACGCGCCATTTCCGCCGGGTTTTCCGGAAAGATGGCCCGCGTGGTGGAAGATCTTACAGGGGCGTATTGTCTTTTTTTGCAGGGGGCGGCGGGAAATATCAATCCAGTTGCCGGATTCCGGATTCCGGATCAAAAGCCCGAAGATCTTCACAAGCCATCGGACAGTCTGGGCATTCGACTGGGCTGCGAAGTGGTGCGCGTGTGGGAAACCATCAGCGTTGGCGAGGCTCAAGGTTTGAATCTCGCTTCAAAAACTATAAACCTGCCCCGCTACATGTACGGCGACTTAAAAAGCGCGAAACAGCTCGATGGAGAATTCGATCAGGAGTTGAAAACGAGAAATCTCTCAGATGGGCAGCGATATTGGACAGAGCTGAGGCAAAGTCGGGTGCGAGAAGCGATTAGTAGCTATGAGACGGGCATTCCACTCGATCCCGTTGAGGCGGAATTGCAGGCCTGGCGAATCGGCGATCTCGCCTTTGTGACTGCTCCGGCGGAGATTTTTACTGAAAACGGCACACTTGTAAAAAATCAATCGCCTTTCGATCACACTTTCTTTGTGGGCTATACCAATGGCTCCATCGGGTATGTTCCTACCGTGGATGCCTATCCCGAGGGGGGATACGAAGTCACCCACGCCTGCCAGGTCGATCCCGAGGCGGGCGGTATGATCAATGAGGATTGCCTGGCACTGCTCCGGCAGCATAACGGAGGGGATTCATATGGCAGATAGACCCAATATTCTGGTGATTATGTCCGATCAGCATAGCAAATTTCACATCGGATGTTATGGCGATGAAGTGGTCCGAACTCCACATATGGACCGGCTTGCCGCCGAAGGCATACGATTCAACAACGCCTATTGTGCAACACCGCTTTGCGTTCCCAGCCGGATGGCTTTTATGACATCCAGAACGCCCACCGCGAACCGCGTCTGGACAAATAGCCATATCCTCTCTTCCGCCATCCCCACCTGGGCTCATGCGATGGGCGCTGCCGACTATGAGACTGCGCTGATCGGCCGGATGCACTTTATTGGATCGGATCAGCGGCACGGATTCGAACGACGGCCGATCGGCGAACACGGCGCGCACCATCCGGGGGCACGCCGGAAAGGCGCCCCTCTATTCCGCAAGATGCCCCTGGGAGTATCTGGGCAGAGCCGCGTAAGTGTAGAATACGCCGGATACGGGTTGTGTACCTATCAAGCCTATGATGACTTGGTCGTTGCGTCTGCCCTCGATTATTTGGACGAGAAGGCCCATGATGGGGGAGATCGCCCCTTTGCCGCCGTGGCTGGCTTTGTCCTTCCACACTGTCCCTATATCGCGGCTACAAAGGAGCTTTTTGAATACTACTATGATCGCGTCGATGTTCCTCAGCCAACGCCGGAAGAGGCGCAGAGAGCACCGGCGGCTATCCGCAAGCTGAAACGCCTGCGAGACCTCGATCATCCGCTGCCCGAAGAACGTATCCGCGTGGCCCGGGCAGCCTATTTTGCCATGTGCGAGTACTTTGACAGCATCGTCGGTCAGATGCTCCAGAAGCTGGATGAGACGGGGCTGGCGGAAAACACGCTGGTCATCTACTGCTCTGATCACGGCGAAATGGCCGGAGAACACGGACTGTGGTCCAAAAGCAACTACTACGAAGCATCTGTTTCCGTGCCTCTCATTGCCCGTTTGCCCGGGGTTATCCCGGCGGGTGGAATCAGCGATAGCATCTGCAACCTCATGGATATTGGACCGACTCTGGTCGAGATGGCCGGTGCCACTCCCATGCCTGCCACCGATGGACGTTCGCTGTGGCCCCAGATGTGCGGAGAGAACGATCCGAACTGGGTCGATGAAACCTTCAGCGAACATCTCTGGGAAGCCAACGAAGTGCCTTCGAGAATGATTCGAAGCGGTCCCTGGAAACTCTACAAGTACAATGAGCCCACTCCACCAGCGCTCTTTAACCTGGAAGAAGACCCCGGAGAACTCAATGATCTGGGTCTGGACACGCGGTACCAGGATGTGCGAGAGAAGCTCTTGAAACGCCTCTACGCAGACTGGGATCCCGCAGATATCATCAAAGAAACAGCTATTCTGGATCGGGATTATCGCGCTATTTCGGCATGGGGCCAGGCTGTCCAGCCCATACACGAAGACACTGTAGCCGTGCCTGATGTGGAAGATATCGAACTTCGATAGATGGTGAATCCAAAATTAAGTGTGATCACGTGTCCCAACCATTAGAAACTCGACGCGACCATCAAGATCAGATGCCCGACTCTTCTCGAGATAGGGGGTTGACCCTTCGCTCGGTACTCATTGGGCTTTGCTTTGCTGGTCTGGCCAACTTTTGGGTGACCTGGTCCGACTACATCATACATTCCTCGACCTGGAACCTGAGCCATTTTCCGATGGTCAACTTTATTCTTTTTCTATTGTTGACCGTCTTTTCCGCTGTGTCCGGAAGAGTGTTTGGCCCCCGGTTTTCGCTTGCACCTTCGGAATTGGCAATAGTAATGAGCATGGGGCTGGTCGGCAGTGTCGTGCCCACCAATGGATTCATCGGATATGTTCTCGGTATTCTGGCGACGCCGTATTATCTGGCGACGCCGGAAAATGGGTGGGGTATCTATTTTCATCCCTACATTCCCGATTGGATGGCACCATCGAACTCGGGCGATTCCATGCGGTATCTCTTTGAGGGATTGCCCGGTGGTATGCAGATTCCCTGGCAGGTCTGGATTGGTCCTCTTCTCTGGTGGCTGAGTTTTGCCGGGGGTATTGCCCTGGTCTCGGCATGTATTGTCGTATGCTTGAGAAAACAATGGACTGATTACGAACGCCTCGATTATCCCATCATCGGGGTAGGAATCGATATGGCAATGAGGTCGCGGGTTGTGGGGTGGTTGCCGGAATATATGCACGGCCGCATTTTCTGGGGTGGATTCGCGGTTTCTTGCGGCATCGTTTGCTGGAATATTCCAGGCTATTTCATGCCCGGTATTCCTGCTTTCCCGCTCTTGCCTCAGTGGTTTACCTTTGCAACCGGTTTTCCGACGATTGATTTCCACATTAGCTTTTTCGCCTTTGCCTTCGCCTTCTTTGTCAATCTTGAGGCCCTGTTCAGTACCTGGTTCTTTTTTTTAATATTCATTTTACAAAGCGGCGTCTTCAACCGGTTTGGGTACACCATAGGCACCCGTGGTGATCCCTGGTCCTCTCTAAATCCCGCAGTGGGTTGGCAAAGCTGGGGGGCGATGTGTTTTATCGTCTTCTGGGGACTCTGGGTTGGGCGAAATCACATCAAGCAAGTTTTCTACCAGGCCTTCTGTTCCGCCCGGGCTGGTCGTTCAGAAGAAATGATGTCCTACCGCATAGCTATTTTCGGGTTGGTCTTCGGGCTCGTCTATGTGATCGGCTTTCTGCACCATGCGGGAATGAGCTATAAGATGGCCTTCATTCTGATTTTCTGTACTCTCGTCGGATACCTTGGTGTTGCCCGTATCGTAGCGGAGACGGGCCTTCTTTATGTGGTCGTACCGGTGACGGGCCAGTCGGCTACCATATATCTTCTGGGGTCATATGGTATGCCTCCAGAAAGCATGACGACCATGGTATTCACCTATATGCTCGTTACCCGGGGCGCAGCTATGTTCATGCCCTCGTTCACGCAAATGGGCAAACTCGCGGATCGAATTCCCCAGATTCGACGAGGACTGATGCCAGCACTGGGTGGTGCAATTGTCGCCGGGGTCGTGATTTCCATTGTGGTTACCTTCTATCTGGGATACAGCCAGGGAGCCTACAACTTCAATACCTGGGTATTCGGCATGGGAAGTCAGGTTCCCTTTATCGACACACTCACGAAAATCCGAACGCCCTTCTCCACGGACTGGAATCGTCTTTTTTTCTTTGGAATCGGAGTAGCTGTCTCTGCCTTGTTGACCTTTCTGCGTTACAGGTTTCCAGGGTGGCCCCTTTCTCCGATCGGCTTTCCGCTTTCCACCTCATGGCCAATGCGGAGGATTGGGTTCACAATTTTTCTGGCCTGGTTGGTAAAGGCGCTGGTTATGAAGATCGGAGGCGTTGTCCTGTACAGGCGATTTCAGCCCTTTGCACTGGGCCTGGTTGTCGGTTGGGCCGTTGGTGTGGGAATATCTTTTGCGGTAGATATCATCTGGTTTCCCGGTCAAGGACACAGGATTCACTGGTATTGAGAAAGGAGATGTATCAATGGACTTATCAGGTTTTTTTATCGTGGCCCCATCTGTGGTAGGAATCGGCGAGCCGTTTGAGCTGAAGCTCAAGCTTCTCGGAGAGGTTCGGGAGATCCCTCCCGAATGCTTCCCTCTCAACCAGACCGAACCTCAACTGAGCAGCCGATACAACCTTTCTCCAAGAGGACTGGCCTTCAAGGACAACGTCCTGCCCGAATTCGAGGGTTCGATTGATCTCTCTGGCGGTGACGGCTATGAGGGGCCAGCCACATATACATTTGAAGGGGGCTGTCGGCCTATTGCCGCCATACCGGGAATCCGCTATACTCGGGAAGGCTTCCACTATATTACTGTTACGGCCAACGGGCAACAGGCCCGCAGCAATCCCATCCGCGTCTGCCAGGCTCCTCCGGCAGAACGCTTGTTCTGGGGAGATACCCACGCCCACACCATTTTTAGCGACGCTATACGTTCTCCCGAAGAAGTCTATGGCTTTGCCCGCGACGAAGGATTTCTGGACCTGTTTTCAATGACCGATCACGCCGAAGCCCTGACAGATCGGCAGTGGGACTACTTTGTCAGCGTCGCAAACGATCACTATGAACCGGGCCGGTTTGCCACACTCGTGGCGCTTGAATGGACCAATTTCGAAGTCGGCCACAGAAATGTATATTACCCGGGCGACTACGGTCCGATTCTTCGCGCTACGGACCCGCCCTACCATGATCTGGAAGGCCTCTATCGAGCCGCCAGAGAGCACGGCGCCCTCCTCGTCCCGCACCATTCGGCGAATATCCAGATGGGCGTCAAATGGCACGCGGGGCACGATCCCGAAATGGAACGCCTTGTAGAAATTCACTCCGTGTGGGCATGCAGCGAAAGGGCCGAGCACCAGGGCAACCCCTATCCCATCAGAGTTCAGGGTGGTGAGACAGACGGCCAGCACGTCATCGATGCTCTGAATCTGGGCTACCGGTTCGGCATCATTGGCAGTGGAGACATCCACGACGGAAGGCCCGGAGACGATCTTTCCAGCCTGCAAAACATGGCGCAATCCCATCTCACCGCACGGCAGGGCATCATGGGTTTTTGGGCGAAGGAACTTACCCGTGAAGCCGCATTCGAAGCTATGTGGAATCGCCGCGTTTTTGGCACTATGAATGTCCGCGTGTATCTCCGCTTTGAAGTCTGTGGTGCTTTTATGGGATCTACCATCAGGCACGACGGACCCCGTCAGATTCGCCTGGAAGCTGCCAGCGAGTCCCCTTTCACACTTATTGAGATTGTGCGGAACGGCGAAACCATCCAGAAGATTGAACCCGGCGAATGCGAAATTCTCTGGGATACGCAAGACGAGGGTTCGGGCGGCCTGGACTATTACTATGGCCGCCTCATGCGAGAAGACGGCCAAATGGCCTGGTCCAGTCCGGTGTGGGTCGAACCCTGATTCGCTCTGTGCCGCCTGTGGAGAAAATCATGGATAGAGTGATCATTGCAGAGTGCAAACAGGAAGTCTCGACGTTTAATCCCGTGCCCAGCCAGTATGACGATTTTCGAATCGTGCGTGGACCTGACATGCTCGATTTCCATCGCGGCGTTGGCCACGAAGTCGGGGGCGCTCTGAGCGTTTTGGATCGGGAAGAATCGCTTCACCTCGTGCCCACATATGGAGCGTGTGCAAACACGTCTGGCGGTGTGCTTTCAAAAGGCGGATTTGACCGCCTGAGCGATGAGTTTCTCGAAAGTATCCGGGATGCTGGTGAGGTGGATGGGGCTTATTTCTCGCTTCACGGTGCCATGCAGGCCGAGAGCGAAAATGATCCCGAAGGCTACTTGCTACAGGAAGCCCGCCGCATTCTGGGTGACCAGATTCCGATTGTGGTGTCCCTGGACCTGCACGGTATCCTCACTGATCGGATGCTCGAGCACTGTGATGCTGTCGTCACGTACCACACCTATCCGCATATCGACTCCTGTTGACTGGGATGCTGGATGGAAACATCCGTCCCGTGACTGCAAGAGTCAAGATCCCGGCGCTGGTGCGTGGCGATGAAATGATTACTGAGACCGGGGCGATTCGCGAATGTATTCAGTTGGCGAAGCAGATCGAAGCCAGCGAAGCGGGTCTTTCTGCGGGCGTGATGTGGGGAAACCCGTTCACCGATGTTCCGGAGCTTCGAACAAATAGTATCGTTGTCACGGATGGCGATGAAGCCGCTGCCGCCCAATACGCGGTAGATCTGGCAAACCGGTTCTGGAAGCATCACGAAAAGATGCAGGTGCCTCTGACGGGTCTCGCAGAAAGCGTCCGGCTCGCTGCCGAAGTCGATTCTGGAACTGTCGTCATGATGGATGCAGCCGACGCGACCAGTTCCGGTGCATCGGGTGATAGCAACGCCATTGTGCGAGAACTGATGCGCCAGAGATATTCCGGGATGGTCCTTGCACCGGTCGTGGATCCCGTTGCCGTCCAGAAAGCTTTCGACGCGGGCATAGGTGCCACCATCCGCACTACTGTAGGCGGCGCATTTGACAGGGCCAGATACGAACCACTGGAAATAGAGGCCCGGGTCCACCTGCTTTCAGATGGTGTTTTTCGCAGCGAGTCCTTCGGCTGGCACTGGAATTCGGGAAATACCGCCGTTCTCAAGGCGGATAATTATACTCTTGTGGTCGGTACAAAGCCAGTCAGCCTGTTTGACCGGTCGTGGTTTTACGCTCACGGGCAGGACCCTGAGAAATTCGATCTGGTTGTCGTAAAGTCGCCTCATTGCGAACCCCACATGTTCGCCGACTGGTGCGCGAAGGTGATTAATGTTGACGCCCCTGGGGCGACGAGCGCGAACTTACAGGGCCTCGGACATACGATCTGTGCCCGACCGATTTTTCCTCTGGATGATGCCGTGGAATTTCATCCGACAGCGGATGTATTCCGTCGAAATTAAATAGGACATGGTCATCACTAAATCACATATATTGGATCACTCTTGCTTCCATCCAGTATTGGGACTGAAACAGAAAGAACGCCTATGCCACACGCCGAGCAGATCGACCCCATCCGATTTGAGGTCATCCGAAATGCGCTGTCCGAAGCCACGGAAGAAATGGCGATTGCCCTGCGCCGCAGTGCTTACTCCACCAATATCAAAACCCGAGCCGACTTCTCCTGTGTCCTCTTTGACAGCCGGGTTCGGGTCGTCGCCCAGGCCTTCGCGCAGCCCGTCCACCTCGGCTCCCTGTCCTTACTTGTCCCCCGGATGGTGGAAGCCTACGGGGCCGAAAATCTGGGCCCCGGCGACGCCATCCTGGCCAACGACCCCTATCTGGGCGGCGTACACCTGAATGACATCACCCTCATTTCGCCAGTGTACCACAACAACACTTGCCTGGGGTATGTTGCCAACCTGGCTCACCATGTGGATGTAGGTGGAGGGTCTCCTGCGAGCATCGGTGCTTTCAGGGAAGTGTTCCAGGAAGGCGTAATCATACCGCCAGTCAAGCTCGTTGAGCGGGGCGAACTCGTCACCAATATCTTCAATCTCATCCTCGCGCAAATTCGTTCGAAA
>JAGWBW010000152.1 GCA_021295695.1 Candidatus Latescibacterota bacterium | reverse complement strand
ATCTCGCGCCCTTTGGGCACCAAACAAAACCAGGATGTGTTTCGCCATTTGCCCGGTATCGCCAAGATCGCGATAGCCAACCTCCTCTGCCAGTTCTGCTACGACACCCTCAAGCCCTCGGCGACCATATACATTGGCCTGATGTGGGAAGGAATGGGCAAAAGTTTCGGAATGATCTTTATGGGATGCGTCAGCCGCACTTAGATCAACAATGTGGAACACCACAGTTTCTGGACTTTCCTGGGCGGCAATTGCAAGTATGGAACTAAAAACAACGCCAAATGCCAATTTCTCGTTGCGATCAATGATCAGGAGATTGGCACCGCTCTGTCGCTTCAGATTAATGGTGTGTGCTGGCAACATCGCGATTGGCTCTCCGACCCAGAGATTTAGCGCTGGACTACTCGTGGTATTCGGCCATGTTTCTAAAGCATCGTGAAAGGGTCGGCAAGCAGTGAAATCTGCGGGTTCGCTTCCTTCGAAAATAAATGGTTCGGCTAATACATCTGAGCAGGTATTATCGGCGTACTCGCGTAAGGCGGCCAATCGTCTATCCCGCTCGTCTTCTGTTAGATATGCGGTCTGAAACGGACTGTTGCCTTCAATAAGCCCGTTCTGGTCATTATAGATCGCCTCTCCTGCACGCTCCAGCAGGCGAGCAGCGCCGTTATCATCGGCCAAAACCGCGCGCGAATCTGCCTCGGAGCATTGCAAAGCAATCCGAACGCCGATTTGATCCAGAATGGATCTGGGGAGCCGAAGCCCCGATATTGACTGCGATGCGAGTATCATGTGCATTCCGAAACTGCGCCCTTGCCGGGCGATCCGTTCTACTATACCGAGTGCCTCTTGTGAGGCAGATCCCTCCTCAGCGAAAAGCTCGTGAAATTCATCTACAATCAGGAGGGTACGCGGCATTTGATCGTTCGTTTTCTGCCTACAAGCCGCTATATCCTGCACACCTGTATCCCGAAAAACTTCTCCCCTTCGCGTCAATTCGTCGTCCATGCCACGCAAAACACTGAGCCCAAATTCGAGTTCGCTTTCAATCGCCACCACCCGAGCATGGGGCAACTTGTGAACGGCGTAGTCCTTGAACTCGACGCCTTTCTTGAAATCCACAAGATAGATCTCCAACTGCTCAGGAGAGTATATCTCGGACAGCGATACAATAAGGACATGCAGGAGGTTACTCTTGCCCGATCCCGTTCTGCCGATGAGCAGTGCATGATGGGCAGTCGTGCCCTGCCTGCCGAAGACCAATTGCTGAATTTTGCGAGCACCGGTCGGGCCGAGAGGTGCAATTAAGCCCTCTGAGTTGTCGTGGCTCCAGTAATCCGTCATGACGCGCTGCATCAATTTATCATAGGGAACTTCGACACGCGAATTGTCCTTTGCCAAACTGCCATGTTTGTTTACAATCTGCGATATGACGTCTCCGGCAGGTGGTGCATCCAGTGTAAAACGAACCGAATTCCCGTTTTCGGCTTCCTGATGAACCAAACCGTCTCCGTCAACTCTATAGTGGTCCGAACGCTGAATAATCTGCGCTGGTTTTACGCCATGCCGCAACGCCTTGCCCACATCCCAGACCATTATGACATGCACACCACACCGTGAACCGTTCGCCATAATCCGCTCGAGGGCCAGACAAGCCTCGGCGTCAAAATTTTCTGGAAAGCCATATAAGTATCCAAAGCGGTATGCCTCGGCAATTTCGCCAGCCTGATCATTGTACTGGTCAATTGACTCGTAATCGGCTCTCAAATATTTCTGGATAACGCCCTCAATATGTTCGATGATTTCCTCGAGACGATCGCGAATATGGCGGCGATCACTCCATACCCTGTTTGTGATCAACTTCTCGTCGTAATCTCCCAGAGCGTGAAAAGCGGCAAAATTTTGTCCAAGTCCAACCGGGTCAAGAAACAAAAATCGCACAGACCCTGGAGGGTAAGCCGCAAGTATCTGGGCGATCATCGCAGATATCCTGGGGATAACGCCAGCAACAGTATTCGATAGCGCGCTGACCACAATATGTTCGGATGCGAGACGATCAAACATCCAGGGAATGCGGACTGTCGCAAGCCGCTCTAAAAAGCTGGATTTGGTTTCCCGATCCTTTTGGATTTCAACATTCATTATGAATTCAGCTCCTTTATTCTAAGATACGAAGAGCATCTCTGGCCCCATCGTGTCCCTGCTGTACAGAAATATCGCGAGGAGTCACCCCGTGAGGAAGCCAGTTTCTACCCAGTTCCCGAATACCAGTAGTTCCAACTCGTGTCTGACGAGGGCCGATTTGATCGTTATTTTCGCTGAGATACTGAACTCGGTTTTCGTCAAGTAAGGATACCACATTGGCGTTCATTTTTGACCAGTCATCCAACAGTGATTGAAACTTGTCCAAGCAAAGGCAAAGGCGTTCATCAAAGGACTGATATTCCTGTTCGATATAGGCCATCGCCTGATCTCGTCTTAAACCAGCATCAGCGACTTGTTTATCACGTTCCGCGGACGCTTTTGCCACAGCACTCTGCATCTCTGTTTTGATAAAATTACATTCTGTTATGGCAGCAGAGTCGAGTTGTTGTAACACATTTGCAATGCGGCGCTTCTTTCGAAAAAAAATTATCCAAGTAATTATAAGAAAAATAATTACGAGAGGGATGAAGACACCTGCTACGTTATAAAAATTACTAATTACTGCGATGAAAATAAGACTAAATAAGAACCAAGCAGCCGCATACCTTTCTAAATCAGGAGTTTTACCTTTAGCAACCCTTAGGCTCAATGCTAATGCCTCGCTGAAGGAGGTTTTGGGGTTATTCCTTATTATTTTCGCCATCGGAGTGACTCCTCGTATTTATAAAAATTTTTCCGCATTTATATTCATGACCCCAAGTCTGACGCCAACTTTTTTTCCGTCGGATTCATAGCTCAAAACTTCCTCTTGGATCTCTGCTATCTTTTTGGCTGCGTTATTTTTTGAACTGCTTTTCTGCTGGTCCAGTATTTCATCGGCTTTGGCTACTTCAGCCTCGTACGCTTTATCCTCACAGGGGCTTGCAGCCTGAAACTGGGTGAGCGCATCCGCACAGTCCGCTGCGGCCAGGACGCACTCATAAAATTTATACGGGCGAAGCGACTCGAGGGATGAAGCACAAAGTTTATCTATGAAAGCTTCAAATTTTTCACATTGATTTTGCAGGTGTTGATGGGCAGAGGCAACTTCTGAAGTCACATTGGCACTTACGTTGACATCGGATCCGAGATCATCTGGCATAATCTGTCTCCTTTTTTTGCATCCCTCAAGGGGAAATGTAGCTTGATTTTGTGGTTGTAGAACTTTACATTATTCACAGAGCGGGTTGCGGTTTACAGGACCGTTTCCGTCTCTGTATGTCGCGGCAGAAGGCCACAGGTGCCAACCCGAGCGGCCTTCTGCCGTATCCGCAGACATAATATACGTTTGCGGTTTTTTTAATAATAAGCAATCAGCAAAACAAGCTATTGTCCCGGGGGTGGATGAGTGGGAAGATAAAAACTGATAGCCGATAGCTGATTTCCAGCAGCAAAAAAAACCGCGTGTCCTGAACCAAATGACACGCGGTTAATTATTGTGCTATAAATAATACCGAATGCCACATCACCTATGGCATCCGGTTGCATTATAGTGCCGGTTAAATGCCACAGGCTGTTAGACTCTATCTATAGCCCAGATTGAGCTCGGTCCTTTCGGAGACCGAAACCATAGCATTTAACCGGCTGGAAGTTACACAAAATATCCAGCCCCTCCAGCCGGTGCTATAAATAAAGCCTAACGGCCTTATAGTACAACATCAAAAAATTCTATGCAAGAAAAAAATTGTTTATAAGAAAGACATGTTGGCGCAGTCTGGCATAAAACGGGCCAATTCATGGCACCTCGCTTGCGTGAAGATGGAGTCAGGACTTGAAGTGACGCCACAATGTACACACGCTCAAGGGAGGACGAGGTTTCAATTTTAAGAAAACGCCCCAGCATCGTTGTGCCGGGGCGTTTTCTTCAGGTGAATTCATCCTATATTACATGCTATATTTCCATAACATCACATTCCTTCCAATCTTTTAACGCGATAGAAGTGGCCGGTAAACCTTTTTGCCATCTGAGATTAAATTTCCTCCTGGACTCCACGCTAAATCGGTGACTGTAGCACCTGTGCGGATCTGTTTTTCTCTTCCCCAACCATCTGTTCGCCAGAAGGTTATGATACCGTCATCATCTCCGACTGCGAGATACTGCCCATCTGGTCTAAAAGCAATGGCAAAGACATTGCCTGCAGCCAGCCGTCGAACCTCCGTCCCACTACTTACTCTCCATAAGATCACACTGGTGTTACTTCCATCATATCCATCGGTTGCGAGATACTGTCCATCGGGACTGAACGCGGCTGCAAGAACCTGACTATTAGTGGTAGATCCCGTATCCATGTATTGCTCATTCACATCGTCTGTCCACCAGGTGCTCACTTCCCAAAGAATCGCATAGCCGGCATCATCACCTGTTGCGAGATAACGCCCATCAGGACTGAACGCGACATCATAGACCTCATTGGCACTTCGCTCTCCCCACCCGCTCCGACGGTCTCTGTTCAGGTCCCAGATCCACGCCCAGCGAAGATCAACGCCTATTGCGACATAATTTCCATCGGGGCTAAACGCGACTGAGTGGACACGACCTGCATCACTACCCGACGCACCAACCCCCGTTCGTTGAATCTCTGTGCCACTGCTTACGTCTAACAGGACCACATGGGGTTCACTACTACCGAAGCCATCAGCAGCGACATACCGCCCATCCGGGCTAAACGCGACTGATTCGACTTCACCACCAAGGCTCTTCCACCAGAGATTCGTGCCACTGCTCACCTCCCAAAGCCCTATATCGCCCTCGTCATCGCCTGTTGCGATATATCTTCCATTGGGACTAAAAGCTACTGAAAGACTGCGACTATAAAGAGAATAGACCTCCTGGCTACCAAGTGCAAGAATCCCCGTCTTTAAGGGATACTCAAAGAAGTTGAAATCCCAGGATACGGCAGCAAAATTTTCACCCAACCCAATTTTGTCGAAAATTGCAGCTTGTACACCAGCGTACCCATCTACACCCGCATGTAACGACCAATCAATCCGGCTCTGTGTTCGATTGGTCACCGCAGTAAAATCCAGGTAAGGTTTCACCCCAAAATAAGGACCGGCTACAGCATACAAATTAAAATCTATTTGAGAACGAATATAGCCGCGAATGGTCGCCGCGCCTTGTAGTTCTACGGTAGAATCCAGCGCTTTGTAGGTCGCTTCGGAACCGCCCGTCAAATTCTGCCACGAGCCATCTTTGTATATCGTCCCAACTTCAACAGGCTTTGTCATTGTTATACCTGAAATGATCCGCCCGTCAAATTCTGCACTGAAATCCGCCCCCACGCCAAATTCCACCTTCACCTCAACCTCTACGGGAATCCCACCCACTGCAAAGAAGGCGTAATTGGGCACCTGGGCCACGGGTTGGTCTGCATTCAGAATAAAAGCACGAAATGCCTCCAGAGACATTTCTAATGTGACAACGAGATCGCCATTTACTCCCACCTTTAAAGAATCCAACTTAGAACCTTCGATATTCATCTCAAACTCATACTCCGGCGAGAACGAAATATCGCAAGTGGTCACGCGTAGTCTTGCAGAAGCATCGCTATACAGGGTAATGGGGTCCTGTATTGTTGGATTTGCCAACGCGGGCTTTGTCGCTGGAAAACGAAAGGTCCGGCTTATCGAAGCATCTTCAATCACCTCCGTTAAGGCGGCATCTCTGGTCATCACAACGACTTCACGAGCGTCTTGTCGGCTCACGCTGACTACTTTCTTTAAAAAATAAGGCTCCACCGTATTGACCATGACATCACCGACTTGCACACGCGGTGCTGTTCCTTGCACCGAAAAGGTTATCTGATCGCCTGTTGTGGTCTGATACATCAAAGACCCGTCCGGAACGCCCACCAGGACCGCAGCATCAGAGATAGAGACNNNNCGCGCATGCTGGCATTCTGCCCGTCATGCACCACCAGTTGAAACAGGTAAATGCCCGGCCTTTGCGCGCGGAAGGCCGGTTGGGCAACGGTCACCCCGGAAAGAGCGACGGATTCACCTCCAACTTGACGCCATGTAAAGGTCAGCCGCTGGCCTTCTGGGTCGCTACTATTGGTCCCGTCCAACGTCACCGTTTCGCGTTTATCGACGCTTTGGTCTTCGCCCGCCTGGGCTATGGGCAATTGATTTGATCGTGCTGTTTGCCCAAAGAAATCGACAAAAATGAGGAAGTCAGAAATCCCCACCACGCCATTGTTATCCAGATCGTACTTTGCATCATACGTCCCATCGCCGCGGCTTGACCCGAAATGATCGACAAACAGCAAAAAATCGGGAATATCAACTGTCCCATTGCCGTCAAAGTCAGCATCCGCCGCAGTTTGTGCAACCACAGGGCACACCAACCCCACCAGTATCGCCGCAACAATAACCAGACGATTTAACATAACGCCCCTTATTTGAAGAACGACCCAACCGCTTGGATGCTGTTCCCGAATGTCGTTCTCAATATCATAAATTACAGAGACCCTCTTGGTTTTGATGGCCTCGTTCAATATCCGTGTCCGAAAACGAATTGTGCCAATAGAGCGAGTTGCGGTTTGCAAGACCGCTCCCCTCTCTGTATCTTGCGGCAGAAGGCCACAGGCGACCAGCCCGGGCGGCCTTATATTTTTGATCTTACCTGGTCATCGCATTTTCATACTTGTCAGATCAGTTATTTCACGTTCTCCTGAAAACAACTTGAAAACTAAAATCGCTGCTTAAATTCTGTCGAAAGAAGTCTATCTCGGAGCTCGATGTGCCTGAATCTGCCAGAAAGTTCAGGAAGTCCGTTTTTTGCATGGATAGTGATAGTCTATCGCCATCAATATTGTATGTCCATGTTATGGATATTCCTCCGCTTGCAATGTTTGTCAATGCCAACTTATCGCCTTGTATAGACCATATACCAGCTCCCCCGTCATCACCACTGTCCCAGGTTCCGTCTGCGTGGAAATTTAATGTAATACCACGAAAAGCGTTAAAGAGGGCACCTGCAGCGTCATCATCCGTTACACCATCTACAAACATCCATGACCCATGGATATTTTCTTCACTTCCCATTGTGTTGTTGCCACAAGCATACAGGGTTAATGCAAGAAAAAAAAGTATCTTGGTTAATGATTTTTTAGTCATTTTTTTCCTATCTTGAA
>JAGWBW010000151.1 GCA_021295695.1 Candidatus Latescibacterota bacterium | reverse complement strand
CGCCTACCTCCCTCTGATCTATGTGCAGATGCTACATCCTCTGCCCTAAGGGTTTTCATCCTGATTATCCTTCCATCCTGCCTATCCTGATTCTGACTGGGGTTGCATTTGCCTTTTTATCTGCGCCTATCTGCGTGCATCTGCGGATCTACTCAATCAATTCTTTGACATCGTGAACGCGAATATCAACTTCAGGCAAGTGTTTATTCAAAATGTCTATGATGTGGTCCTTCGGACCGACAAAGATCATGATCATATTTTCTGGCACGAAGAACTTTTCAAGAAAGGCACGCACCTCATCATCAGTGATGGAATCATAACTGCCTTTGTGGATTGGTGTGTTGTAAATGGCTCGGTTTATCTCTCGATCCAGGCTTCGTTGGGGTGTTTGGTTGTGGACATCAGACACCTTGAGAATTTCACGGCGTTCTTTGAGTGCTTCCCAAAAACGAGGATTGTCGGAAAGCCCTCGGATAAAATCGGACATTTTTACAATCAATTCTTCGCTGTTCTGGAGCTGAGGATCGGCGTAAATATCGAGATATCTGATATCTCCTGATAACCTTGTCCTACAATAAAGACTATAGGCCAACCCCCATTCTTCTCTTAAATAGTGATGGAGTAACCCTGGATAATGACTAAGTGTATAGGATATGAGAGTGGGAATGTGATCTTCTCCACCAATACTTCCAAAGGGGATCAACCAATGGCAAAACACACTCTTTAGACGTGAATAATTCGTATAGACAAAAGCCGAAGGATTAATGCTATAGTCTGCTGTAGGGAATTTTAGTGAATGCTCAAAACCACCCCTTTGCCGTGTCTCTGTAATTGGAAGAAGTAACTCCGCAACCTGGGTAGAATCGAGATCTGAAATCACCTTAAAAAACACCACATCTGTTTTCAGAAGCCGAGCATAATATTGTCTGACGTCCTCAAGTGAGAGGTCTTTGAGCGTTTTTAAGGAGTTCAGTTTTTTTATTCCTCTGGTTTGTGCAAGTGCGAAATTTCTCATAAACGTATGGGTTCGTCTCCTAATATCATTTTCATAATCAGCTAATTTCAATTTTTTTACTTTTTTTAAGTCGGACTCAGAAAAATCGAGGTTATGTATGATGTCGCGAACTATCTCTACAGACTTGCCGCAGTTTTCAGACAAAGTGGGAATGGCTATCCTCTGGTATCGTGTACTGGTAATGACATTTAGACGGGTGCCTAATGCTGATAATTGATCCAGATATCCATGCGTTTTTGCGTATTCCTTAATCAACCATGCCGTCGTTTCTGCAAGACCCATCTGAGAAGGCCGTTCCTGGTTTCTTCCGGCTCCGAGGAAGACAATTTCAATACTGGTCAGTGGCGCACGTTTATCTTGGCGATAAAAAATATGATGATTGGTGATTTCGGATCTACCTATACCTGCTCGCGGCATGTTTTCTGCAGCCAATAGGCAGATAGGAGAAGCGGATAGAAAGCTAACCATGTAATACAGAACAAAGCGAAATATCACTATTGCAGACATATTCATTTGCCTTTCAGGCGAACTTTCAGAGCTATTTTTTTAACTGAAGTTACTCAGATCTGTGGTTTTATCCTGCTGAGTCTTTCGGCTTCGCGCCTGCCTGCTGCAGGCAGGGCCTTTCCATTATATTGTGCATAATGCGTAACATCAGTTATTCATTGGTTTTTTTAAGTGTCAGATAAACCGTTATAGAATTATCATCGGTAAGGTATAGATCAATGATGCGCGAGATGTCTTCTTTGTGAATGGATTTGATATTTTGAAATAATTTTGGATGTAGGAGAGGGTCGTTGGCATGGGCGAATGCTCGCCCAAAGGAGTATGCTAAGCTTGAGCGATCATAAAATTTGGAATACATGTCGTATAATAGTTCATTGCGTGCCCCGTTAAGTTTATAGTCAGAGATCGATCTTAGCTTTTCTAACTCGACCCGAATAATGGCCTGAACAGCATCGAAAGATGTGTCATGTGGTAGGTCTGCTACACAACTCATCAAGCTAAATCCTTTATGATGGCTAAGTTCTACACCGAAAATTCTCGCAAGTCCAGAATCAACTATACCAGACCTTAATGAATTTGCATTTTGATTCAAAATAGTGGTCAAAACAAGCAATCCCGCATAGTCACGATGTCCTAAATTTGGTGTGTACCAGCCTTTCCTGAATTTGGAAACATTGAGACTTTTTGAAGTAATCCTGAACTTTTTTCCCAGTGCTTCAGGATTGGGAAATGGTGATGTAGGCAATTCGATCGACAAGCCGCGCGGTATTTGTTCATTATAAGTCTTATCCAATTTTGTTAGCACATGGTCAACATCCACATCGCCGACTATAACGATCAATCTCTTTTGGCGGCGCAGGAAATTCTCATAGTAATTTTTCAAATCATCAGGTTCGAGTTGTTGAATGAAATCCTCAGTGCCAATACCAGTATAATTTCTTTTTTTGTAGACTAAACCAATAAAGAAACTACCAAACCTTCGTGTCAAATTTGCCTGTCCGCGGCTTCGTTCCGTCAGTATGATTTTCTTTTCTTTTTTGATAACTTCTTCATTGATCACTGTATTGTAAAATCTTTTTGAGTCTATCTCAACAGCAAGATCAAATTTGTCCTTGGGAAATCTCAGGGTGAAGCGCGTAAAAATATCAGAAGTAGAGGCGTTTTTTTGTCCGCCATTCGCTAGAACGATTTGGTCATGGCCCCCGGTTCCTGACATAAGATGCTCTAAAAAGTGTAGCCGCCCCTGTTGGCCTTCCACTTCATCTGCCGAGCCAGCGCAATAGAAAGTCTGGTATTCAAAGGTCGGAGTTGTGCGGTCCACAACAATGACGGCGTCGAGGTTAGAGCTGATGGTGTAGTGTTGCGCGACGAGTTCTTCAGACAATTTTTCCGTCCCAATAAGCTGGTAGCCTGTGCAAGTGCCCGTCGGCAAGATGCATACAAGAAATGAGATAATCGCATAAGTTTTCATGTCTGATACCCTGCAAAATTGGTCACAATTACTTCGTCTATGTGTCTGGAAATCTTCTTGTACTGCACAGTATAAAATCTGAAGGTTCTTCCAGCAAGCCTGAAAGAACCTCAGTTGAATCTTCAACTGAATAGTTTCAATACATCCAAGACAGATCATCGATATCCGGATCGAACATCATGTCCCAGACAGCGTCCCATTCATCTACAAATTCTTCATACCAACTATCTTCTTCTTCTTCTTCTTCTACAGCAGTGTTATCTTGTTGGGCTGTCGCAAATTCAAGATTATCTTCATCAGAACAGAGCGATGCTAAATCTTCGAATATCTCGTCCACGTCAACTTCACCATTTTCATCATTTGATGTAGTCTCAGACTCACTACTAGACGAAGAACTAGACCCCCAAACCGTCCCATATCCACCACCATCATATGAAAAATCAGGTGTAAGGACCGGAGCCTGGCCCTCAGGGGGGTTGCAGGTGTCGCACTGGCAACCAGGCGTGCAGCTATAAGTAATACTTTTTTCTAATTCATTGACAGCAGCCCCATAATTTTCAGGATTGTCATTCCCACCCCGAGCCATGTTCATTTCTTGAGGTGAAATCGTCTCAGAGAGAATGGAGAGCGGTTTGCAGGTGAGTCCCGCGATGGATGTAGTGTGTTCAAGAATATTTTCTTGCATGATACAACCTCCTGTTAAGGGTTTATACTTCTTTTGCGAGCAACGAACGAATGGTGTACCTGTCTCCGGCATAGGCAGGCAATTAACTGTTCTCCAAACCAGTTCCTGTGCAGTGATTCGTTTTTTATTCATACCTCCTTTCGTTGCGTTCAGCACTATGGGTCAGAAATGGGTTTCATAGTTGAACCATTTACCAATTCGCACAAATTATCAGCCCTTATGAATTAGGGATCATACACCTCTGTATCTTCTTCTGTCTCGTCTTCTATTTCTTCTTCCTCTTCTTCCTCTTCATCATCAGTCAACCAATCCCATACATCTTCAACAAACTCTGTAGCCTCGTCCCATATTTCTTCGGCAGTCTCGGTAATCTCGTCCCATACTTCCTCGGCGGTCTCGGTAATCTCGTCTAACAAACTGCTGTCCTCTTCATTATCTAAATCCACCGGTATACCTTCTGGTGGCCCTGGCGGCGGACATGTAATCGGAGGATCCACAGGATCACAGCAGGGACCTATGCAGCCAGGATCGCATGCCTCCTCTGGTACTGGGGGATAATCCAGTATATCATTTCCATTCCCTCCTCGTGCCCTGCTCATTTCTTGTGGTGAAATGGTCTCAGAGAGAATGGCGAGCGGTTTGCAGGTGAGTCCTGTAATGGATGTGATGATACCTTCACTTTGTTCAGAAATTTTTTCTGGCATAATACAACCTCCTGGTAAGGGTTATACTTCTCAAATGAACAACAATAATCCGCAGTGTTTCGAATTATCTATTCAATCAAACTCTGCGTACTTTGCTCATGAACCTCAATTTCAGGCCAGTGTGTATTCAGAATGCCTGTGATGTGATCCTTCGGTCCTGCAAAGACCATAATCATATTCTGCGATATGAAAAATTTTTCGAGAAAGGAACGCACATCCTCATCGGTGACAGAATCATAACCGCCTTTGCGGGTTGGTCTGTTGTAAATAGCTCTGCTTACCTCTCGGTCAAGGCTTCTCCTGGGTGTCTGATTGTGGACATAAGAAACCTTGAAAATTTTACGCCGCTCTTTTAATGATTCCCAAAAGCGAGGATTGTCGGAAAGCTCTCGAATGAAATCAGACATCTTTACAATCAACTCTTCGCTGTTATGAAGCTTGGGATCGGCATAAATATAAAGATACCTGACACCTTCTGACCATCGCACCTTACAAGAAGGACCATAGACCAATCCCAATTCTTGTCTGAAATACCGATGAATCAGACCCCGAGCATCATCCAGAAGCACATCTGATATGAGTGTTGAAATAGTACTTTCTTCACTAATATCTCCACAGGGGATTAACCACTGGCATAAAACACTTTTTATATTTGCATTAAAGACAAAAGCCGAAGGACCAACGCTATAATCCGTTGTTGGAAATTTCAGTGAATGCACAAACCCGCCTATCTCTCGTTCTTCTGTAATCGGACGCAGCCATTTCGCAACCTCAGTAGAATCTCGATTTGAGATTATCTTAAAAAACACCACATCTGTTTTCAGAAGCTGATCATAATATTGCCTGATATCCTTCAGTGAGAGATCCTGGAGCGTTTTCAAGGACTTGAGTTTCTTGATGCCTTTTGTTTTTGCAACTGCAAAATTTCTCATAAGTGGATTGGGATCTCTCCTGAGATAATTCTGGTAATCAGTAATCATCAATTTTTTTACCTGTCCCAAGTCGGACTCTGAAAACTCGAGATCATATATGAGATCGCGAAATATTGCTATGGACTCAGCGCAGTTCTCAGATAGACCATAAATGGATATCGTATGGTATAGAGTTCTGACAGAGGTATTTAGACGAGTACCTAATGCTTCCAGTTTATCCATATACCCCTGCTTTTTGGCAGCTTCCTGAATCAGTTTTGAGACTGCTACTGCAAGCCCAGTCTGAGAAGGTTGTTCCTGTTTGCTTCCTGCACCGAGGAAGACAATCTCAATATTGGTCACTGGGGCGCGTTTGTCCTGGCGATAAAAAATATGGTGGTTGGAAATCTCTGCAACCGCAGGCAGAACGCCAACTACATAACACAGGACAAAACTAATCATCACTTTCAAAAACATATTCATTGGCCTTTCGAGAGAACTTTCGATGCAATTTTTTCCCACCCCATACCAACAGTGCGACAAGACCTCCCAACAGTGCTATAAAACCTACGCCTGCCAATACCATAATTCCATACTCTAAGAAAGTTCTCGGAGGAGACTTTTTCGTTTCGGGCATCGTTAGAGCATGAGTTATCGAATTATAATCCATCAGATATTGATTGAAGATGCGCGGGATGTCTTCACTGCGAATGGATTTGAGGTCTTTTATCAATTTGGGATATAGGAGTGGATTGTTGGCAGAGACAAAT
>JAGWBW010000406.1:762-2585 GCA_021295695.1 Candidatus Latescibacterota bacterium | reverse complement strand
AAGTGTCCGATTTTGATACAGTAGTGTCCGAAAATGAACACTTAAGATATTTGACAATATATAGCCAAGTGGTTATAATTCTTTATGAATTACAACAGATTAAACTTAAAAGAAGCCATATGGATCGGGGATTCCAAGACAAAATTAAAGGAATTTTATGAGCAACGAGATTAAATTTGAGAAGAGTTCGGGCAATGTGTTCAGAGATCTGGACTTGCCAGATGCAGAAGAATTATTTATCAAGGCAACCCTTGGATTTGAAGTGTTTCAGATTATAGAAGCGCGGAAGCTGACGCAGACAGAGGCAGCGAACATTTTAGGCGTGAAACAACCTGAAATATCCCGGTTAAAGAACGGGAAATTTAATCATTATAGCGTTGCGCGATTAATGACATTTCTCAACCGACTAAATCGCGATATTGAGATCCGGATTATTCCCTCAAAAGATAGACGGGGACAGATCCGGGCTATTGATGCGCGCGAGTAATTCAGGCAGTTCCTCAATTTCAGCAATTGATAATCCACGCCACCCAATTATGTCTGGTCTTGCGTCATCATATACATCTTCTAAATCGACTTGCTTTAGCACAGGTAAAAAACCTATTTCTTTAGCACCGGTCATTTCCCGGCTGCTGCCATCGCCCACATAAACACAGACATTGGACGGAAGTCCCAACTGTTCATGTGCCCGTTTATAGATTTCAATAGCGGGCTTTTGTATTTTTTCTGTACAAGAAAAGAGCGGTAAATCGATATGCTCTGATAAAGGGGAAGTGTGCCAGAGTAGCGGCACATCTGGACCACAGTTTGTTATCAATCCAATTTTATAGCCATCATTTTTTAGATTTTGAAGCGTAATCAGGACTTCAACTTTTGGTTTGAGTGTCCTCATTGTGAAGTCGTATCGATATTGCGCGGCAGTGTTGATTTTTTGAGCGCAACATACAGCGATAATTTCTTCTATTGATCTGAATTTCCCAATACATAGGTCAGAAAAAGAAGAGCCGAACGCTTGTCTAAACGCTTCATAAGGCACCGACAAAGTTTTGGCCATCAATGCATGTACTTTGTCGTGCTTTTTTTTGCTAAAATTATCAACAAGAGTTCCAAATAAGTCGAAAATTACAGCTTTAAATTTCATTATACCAAACTCTCTGTTCGTTATTCCTGTGACTGATCTGGTTGTGGTGCCGGCGCCTGGATGAGTTCCAGGTCGGGAATGTCGGAGAAGTCGTGGTCGTCCGAGGCAAGCGGACACTCCAGGAGTAGCGCGGTCGCAGCAACCCAGGCATCTCCCGTGTTTAGCCTGCGCCCCACACGCTCCCGTTCACTACGCAGATGTGCAGAGATACGAACCAGATCAGAATTCGGCCACATAACCTCATACCGGTCAAGACTCTGTCTTAGAGCATTCTTCCGTCTGTCACCCCAGTTCCCTTTGTAGGCACCAAACCACAACTCTTCCAGTGTCTGAAATGAAATGACTGCACGCCGTCCCACGATGCGCTCCCGGTAGTAGGTAGCCGATTCTACTCGGCGTATGAGTATTGAGACAACGCTGGTATCAAGGACTATAAGCGAAGGATTTGAAAGCATCAGACATCCCGTCCTTCACATATCGCGCGGTGGAAAGCCTCCCACTCTTCTTCCGTCAGGTCAATGGTAACGATTTTATCAGGGTCAAAAGTCTTCGGATTGGGGTCGTTGCGAAATGCCTCGAGGTCAAATGGCTCTGACCATGACCGCGTGTCGGTTATCTGCTCAACGTAAATAATATCCCATTCGTCATTGTCGTTGAAGCGACCGCGGCCTCTGATCTCGAC
>JAGWBW010000406.1:0-463 GCA_021295695.1 Candidatus Latescibacterota bacterium | reverse complement strand
TTCGCCCATCAGAGAGCACTGCCGTCAGCGTATCTTCGCTTACTTCCACACGCTCAGCCTGTGGCATGTCAATTGTCGAGATATTCATCTCAGGCCTCCATCGTTTACAACTTCTCAGATGTCTATTCGGGATTGCTGGATCCGCGTTTACAAATATCCGCAATTTAAGCGAAAAAACAAGAGATTATAATACGTATTTTTAATCTGAGGTAGTACATTGGGCCGAATAGATTAAAGGCTCAGGCGTTCTCGAAATTTTTGTGTCTGACGTCGGGAAATTTCAATTTCACAGCCCCCTTTCAATAGCACTTTCAGGCTGCCTTGAAAATAGGGATCAATTTTTTCGATATACTGTAAATTGATAATTTGTTGGCGATTGACACGGAAAAATATGCGTTTGTCCAATCGCTCTTCAAGGTGGTTGAGGGTGCGCGGAATAAGGGGTTTGAATTTTTGAAAATAG
>JAGWBW010000150.1 GCA_021295695.1 Candidatus Latescibacterota bacterium | reverse complement strand
CGGGTGACGTAGGCACCATCATCCACATCCATCCGGATGAAGAAGCCCTTGTTGTGGAGTTCATGTCCCTTGATGGCGACACAGTGGCTATCGCAACGGTGTTGCCGTCACAGGCACGCCCCGTGACTAACGCGGACCTCACACATGCGAGAACGGTTCCGGCTACTGTCTGATCTACCCTCGTATCGATTTCGGGGGCGTAATAGGGCGCAATGGGGCGCAATGGGGGCGCAATGGGGGCGCAATTGAACAGAAATAAGTCCAACGGACCCTGGCAAACGATATGTGTTCAATAATAGGTAGCCTGGTTCGAGAGCTATGACAAGCTGTGACAGGGCATCACAGAATTGGGCGTAATGGGAGTAATAGAAACGCCTTGAGACTTCGGTTGGCTTATTCTGGCTTATTCTGGCCTATTCTGGCTTATTAGGGTCTTATTGGGGTCTTATTGGGGTCTTATCTGTTTCTCCTTGGGCCGTACAAACCCCGGCAAACGATATCTGTTTAATAATGATGCGAATAAAGAGTAGAAATCATAGCGCAATAACAAACAAAACCTTTCTGGATTGCGGCTAAAAACGTGCCGCAATGACGGGTGCTATTCCAATCGTCACGCCTGCATGCCTTAAGCAGGCGTCCAGGATGGGGGAAGGGCTTTTAACTCTTTAGTGACATTAATGGATAACTGCTATGACAAGCTGTGACAAGCCATCACAGAATCGCGGAAAAAAGTGACCCCCCCCGACTACTCCGTAAAGGAGAGTGCTCGCCTGGAGCACTTGTCATCGGGGGGGAACCTTTTGTCCATCGGATGAACCATGACGAAACAAATATCTAAACCGCCATAGCCTCTTCTTTCAGATCCGTCAACCCTTCAAACTCGCGCCAGATATCGGCCATAGCATCTGTGCTATTTTCTCTGGCATTGACGTGTCGGGGTCTAAAAATCACGGCATATCGTATATCGGGCGAATGATTTGGACCCGCATTGTGATACATCTGATGATGGCAGATCACCGCATCGCCCGCTTCGCCCATCAACTGAATCGGCCCATGCGGCAAATCGATATCGGGAATCCGACGATTTGCCTTTGCCGTCTCCACATAATTGGGATCTTTTTGAAACGCCGCCTCATAAGCGCGATGAGACCCCGGCCAAAAACAGAAATTGCCCATAAACGGCCGCGGAACCTCGTGGACCAGAACCACCACCAGCAGCGTCATCCCGCGACTCAACAACCCATCCTTCAACTTCCCACCCAAATCCAGATGCCCACCCCTCAGCGGACGCTCCTCTGCATCGGGAAAATTGAGCTTCACATTGCCTCCCTGCGGCTGGATCAACTTCCCCTCTCCCACAACTGACTCGCACAGAGTCCATAGCGGCGACTTATTAAACAAATCTGCAATCACCGGCTCATTGCTCAACCCCGGATTTCGTCCCTGTTGCATCACACGATAACGCATGTGATGATTAATCGCCTTGCGCGCTTGATCGGCCATCAACTTTGGCACAGCACCTCGAACAAGCACATATCCTTCTTCAAAAAACTGCTGCTTCTGCGCTCTGGTCATTTGCATAAGAACCTCCAATTAAAGGTGAGACGTGAAACGTGAGACGACCCAACCCTAAGCCACCCCAATTCCCAAGTAGTCAGCGATCAGCAGTCAGTCCGCCCTACTCCCAATTCCTAATTCCTAATTCCTAATTCCCCTCATAATCCAGCACAACCTTAATCGCCTCGTCGCGATGATCGATAAACAATTCAAAACCCTTTTGCACCTCTGTAAACGGCAAATGGTGCGTGATAATCGGCGAGACATCAATGCGTCCCTGTGCGATCATATCCATAGCCAGGGGATAATCATTCAACGAATCTGGACCCACAGAGCCGATCAGCGTCACATTCTTACTGAAAAAATCGCGATAATTAAACGCATACACATCGTCGTCGGGCACGCCAAACGCCAGCACCGTACCCAGACGTTTGGTCAAATTCAGACACAAATTGACCGTATCCTGATTGTGCCCCACAATCTCCACCGCCAGATCGGCCATGCGTCCATCCGTAATTTCTCGTACAACAGCCACCACATCTTCCCTATCGGGATTCACCACATGGGTCGCCCGCATCTTTTTCGCCGCTTCGAGACGAAAATCGACCGTATCCACAGCAACAACCGTCTTCGCCCCCAAATTGCTCAACAAGTGCGTCATCAACAAACCCATTGGCCCCTGCCCCACCACCACGGCATCCCGATTGATAATATTGCCCAACTTGCGACACGCCCAAATCACCGTCCCCAAAGGCTGAGACATCAACAATTCATCGAGGGGCTTATAATCCACGAGACGCACCCCCACTTTTTCGCTCGAAATATAATACTCAGCCAACCCACCAATACCCGCCGTGGGCCGCGCCTGCACAAAATCCCCGGGCTGAAACCGATCCGACGACGAAGCAACCACCGTTCCAATACACTCGTGAATTGAAATCCCGATATTCATCGGATATGCTGCGGAAGGATATTTCAATACAAACTTTGGCGAATCCGACCCACAAATCGCAGTCATATGCGCCTTAACCTTTATCGATCCCTTTGGAAAATCCTCAATATTCGGCTCATCAGCCTCAAACATCTCAATCTGCCGATGAGCGACAACATGTGCTGCTTTCACTCATTCCTCCTTCCAAAAGAAGTAAGAAGTGAGAAGTGAGAAGACCCCGCCCAACCACCCAAAGGCTGGTGCTCCATCGCACACTTCCTCCTTCACACTTCCTCCTTCACACTTCACACTTCCCTAATCCGCCGCCTCAATCTGCGAAGTCTCCAACTCACTGCGCTTTCCCAACCATATAAACACACCGCCAACGACCAGCACAAAACCGCCCACAAACAGAATGCCCAAGCGTCCAATCAAAGGATTGGGCAACAAGACAAGCGTGCAAATCAACCCACCAATAATCGCAGCAAAACTACCGATAATTTTGAGCTGACGCAAATCATTTGGCACACCGATCTCTTTCTCAAAATCAACTGGCATTAGCATACGATCAAAAAATTCCCGCGCCTGTTTCTTATACAATTCCGGCGTACGATTCCAGAACGGCACTGTCAGCAAATAAGTCACCGTCCCCACGGTGAAATTAATAAACACCTTCTGCTGAAACGACCAGGTCTCGCCAAAGAGTTCCGCGCTGAAAAACCCGATTGCCGATGGAATCAACGTGACACACACCGTCACAATCGCCGCCCAACTCGGCGACGTGCGAATAAACAGCCCCATCAACGCAGGAACAGCCATCGGCAGAGCCAGCAACGCGCCGATATTCAACATATGCTCGAACACCCCTCTGCCCTCTGTATTTGCAAAATACGTGGCAATGCTCACAATGCACACCCCAAACACCGCAGAAAACACCTGCCCCAACCGCATCAGGCTCTTGCCCTGCATACTCGCCCATCCAAACAACCGGCACAGCGTCGGATAAATATCATTGGTAAAAATCGCCGCATTGCGATTCAATCCCGAATCCATCGAACTCATCGTCGCCGCAAACATCGCCACCACCATCAGCCCCGTCATACCCAACGGCAACACATTCAAACTCGCAATCGCATACGCCGCTTCCGCAGCCTTGGGAATATCGACCGCCATCACCTCGGCGTGAAACAAAAGCCGCGCAGTCATCGGCGGAATAAACCACAGGAACGCACCCGCGGTCATCAGCACAAAGCCCAACCACGCAGCCTTTTGCGCCTCGCGTCCATCCTTCACCAGAAAATACCGCTGCGCCGACGTAAGCGTATTATATCCAATCACATTCTTCAGCAGCATCGCTATAGCCCACGCATACGTATAAGCCCGCAGCGGAAACTGGTCAGGGGCATTAAACACGCCATAAGCCGACGACAACCCCATATTCTGAATCCCCTGAAACAGCGCACCCACGCCGCCGAGCTTCGCCAGACACAGCACCCCCACCAGAATAGTAATGGGAATGAGGATAAGCGTCTGCAGAAAATCCGTAGCCGTCACAGCCCAGCTACCGCCAATCAGCGAATAGAGCAACACCACCGCACCCACCACCACAATCACCTGCTCAATTTTATATCCAAACACCGCCGAACAGAAAATCGCCAAACCCAGAAGATGCAGCGACGAATACAGAGTTTGCATCACAAATGACATCCACGCATAAAATTGTTGCGTTGGAATGCCAAAGCGCAGACGAATGACCTCGGGACCTGTAATAGCCCGGGTCTGTCGAAACCATTTGGCGAGAAACAAACCGTTAATTGCAAACCCCACGGAATTAGCCAGATAAATCACCAGCACACTCCAGCCAGCTTCATAAGCCGCACCCGCCGCACCCGAAAAAGTCCACGCACTAAACGCCGTCATAAACGCACTCGACCCCACCAGCCACCAGGTGCCCTTGCAGCCGTTTCGAAAATAGTCACTCACATTTTCATTAAAACGGCGAAACACCATGCCCACCCCAACCAGCACACCCAAATAACATCCGATCACAACATATTCAACCGATGTTTCACTCATAGGGAATTCTCCGATCACCAATGATGCACCAGATGCCCTTGCCCAAAGAAAAACAGCACATCCGCAACAAAAATCAACCCAATACCCAGAACATAACCGAGCATCAGCCCCATAAACAAAGGCAGAGATTGGCGATAAAGTCCAATACCGCCGATTTTTAGCAGAACGGATTTAACCATCCACGCCACAAAAACCGTAAACACCTGCCGCTGCAAAATACCCGTTGTAAACACCGTCAATCCAATCGGACTTAGCGGCCACCACAAAAACCGATAGCGCAAAAAACTACACAAAGCAGTGAGAGCCGCACCAATACCAAAAAACATCAGCCTGTCCAGACTGATGCCAAAGGGATTTTGCAATTTCATCACCACATTGCTAAAAATCACCACATTACCGGAATTGAACGTATAAACATTAAAATTGTACGCGCCATACATATACCCCAGATACAGCGTGAACACCGCCGAAATAACCATCGACACCACCAGGGCGCACATCGTTGTCCAAAATAGCGAGCGGGTCTTGAGCTTGAGCCTCGCGCCCATCTGCGCAATATGTGCCAGCGTAGAAGCACCAAAAGTATTGCCCAGACCAAACGTCGAATAAGACAGTGCCAGAGACGCGGCACTATTGGTATCCATCTGCCGAATACCAATCGTATAAAACGTAAAACTCTGCGGCGTAATAGGCATCCGCGCATAAGCCAACCCCGACTCGGCCACAAACCGCGTCACCCCCACCGTCATCAAAATCAGCGCAAAAAGAAAAACGCCGGACACGAGCGCGGACATGCCCGAATGCCACAACCAGAAAAAGAGAAATACAGACCCCACGATAATACCCCACACCGCCGCCCGATAAGACAACAACTCATCCGAATCATCCACAGCATCATCGCCGCGCATCGCCTTGCGCCACACATCCCGCAAATGCGTGCGCGCCATCCACATACTCAACGCCGTAAATACAAAAAAAGCCCCCATCGCCTGCCAACCCATTGCAGCACCGCCGCGGGAACCCCAGATATCCGACACCCCTATAGAATATCCCAAACGGTCAAAAACACCGGTTTGCACAATACCCAGCGCGTAAAAAAACCACAAACTGAACAACACATCGAGATTGGTAAAAAACGCGAACCCCAGCACAAAAAAATTCAACTTGATCGTAACACTCGGAAACCCGCGCCCAAGTGGCAAAGCCCATCTGTCCATCAACGGAATAGGTGGAAATGTGTGCCAAAAATAGCCCACGATATTCCACACCACCACAACCACGGGAATTGTCAGTCCAACCCAGAACAAGCGAGAATGCAGAAGCCTGTATTTTCCTGCCTCAACCTCCTCCAACATCGTCAACGGCACTTCCGCCAGAGGAAAAGGCAGGCGCTCTCGATCCACCCACTCGCTCACCAGCGCCAGTGCAATGAGAAAAACACCCCACCACACAAGCGGCGTCATCCACGCATCCCAGGGAATATCAACCCCCGGGGGCTTGCCCTCAAAAAAATACGTCATCTGCTTTGCCTGATTGGACGGCGCGGCCCACTTTGGCAATCCATCCAACAGATAATCGCCCCACTGATTCTCGGGCGAGGCATAATAATAAGGCGCGGCAATGCCCCCAATGAACAAACCCATAAAATTCGCCGCAGGCACAGCCCCTGCAATCCACCCCATCGAAAAAACCACCACCATCTCGCCCTGCGACAGCGCCCATCGCGGCTTTAGA
>JAGWBW010000019.1:83306-83835 GCA_021295695.1 Candidatus Latescibacterota bacterium | reverse complement strand
AGGTTTTTATTCGTAAAGGTAGAGAGCAAAATCAATATAAGTGCGGTGTGGAAAATGACAAATCCCGCATAACCGTTTCGCACGGCGAGATCGAATTGCCAATCATAGCGATAAATCCATACCATGAGCACATGTGTCAGAATGATAAGCGCGACAACGCGCCACAGCGCGATGGGGTGTTGTTCTCGCAGCGTGAGCACGACTACAATGGTCAATCCCACATATCCTGTGATAGCCAATAAAAAAGTGATGAAAATTTCCGTTGTTCCTGTTTCTACCATTGAATGATTCTCCCTGCTATGTGTCGCGTTTGATATGCAATATATGGCATGATATTCTGAGAACAAGAGTGTTTCACGGGGCAACGCATGTGCATGTTTGAGAGGTATTATGAAAAACGGGTTACGACGTATTGTCATAACCCGTTGTTTTTTGTGGAGCCGCCCAGCGGACTCGAACCGCTGACCGCCTGATTACAAATCAGGTGCTCTACCAGCTGAGCTAGGGCGGCGTGTCCGTCAAAGATATA
>JAGWBW010000019.1:72507-83285 GCA_021295695.1 Candidatus Latescibacterota bacterium | reverse complement strand
CTAAGCTGATGGCTAAAAAAACGATGTTTTGTGTTTTTGCTCGCGTTCGTAGCGTTCAATGCCCAGTTGAATGAGGCGATCAATCAATTCCTGATAAGAAATTCCACTGGCCTCCCACAGTTTGGGATACATACTGATCCGCGTAAAGCCGGGAATGGTATTGATTTCATTTACCACAAAAGTGCCATCATTTTTTAGAAAGAAATCCGCGCGTGCCATGCCCTCACAGCACAGGACTTGAAATGTGTGAATGGCAAGGGCCTGCACCCGTTTCACAGCTTCTTCCGTTAAATCTGCGGGGATGTGCAATACGGCACCTTTTTCATCTAAATATTTCGCTTCATAAGAATAAAACTCGTGCTGTGGCAAGATCTCACCGGGGATTGAGACAATGGGCGTTTCATTGCCCAATACCGAACATTCGATTTCTCGTCCCTCAACAAAAGCCTCGATCAGGACCTTCTTGTCGTAGCGAAATGCTTCTTTCAGCGCGGGGATTAGCGCGCTTTTGTCGTGTACTTTACTCACGCCGACCGATGAACCCAAATTTGCTGGCTTTACAAATAAGGGCAATCCCAGTTCGGAAATCACATCATCTACATCCAGATTTTCCAACTGGAACTGAAGTAGTGTTCGCCAGGCGGCAACGGGAATATTGGCATCGCGCAGCAAGCGTTTCATCACGTCTTTGTCCATCCCCACAGCCGAGCCGAGCACATCTGCGCCTACATAGGGGACATCGGCTAATCTCAAAAATCCCTGTACTGTACCGTCTTCTCCCAGCGGCCCGTGTAAGACGGGAAAAATAACATCGACCGAATCGGAAGCAGACTGCCCCACGAGTTCACCACGCCCTTCTGGCATCAACGTAACCAGCGCGTTTTGATCTGCATCGGAAAGCCCTTCTGTATTTGCTTCGGGCAATAGTTGTTCGGCTTCGTTTAAGAACCATTGACCCGACTTGTCGATTCCTATTGGTACGACTTCGTATTTGGTCTTGTCAATGGCGTCAATGATGTTTCGCGCAGACTGCAATGACACTTCGTGCTCTGCGGATTTCCCCCCGAATAGTATTCCAACGCGGATTTTTTTCATTTTTCCCTCTGCTTTTTTTTTCGTCGCCAGCACCAGAACCCGATTATACCCACAACCATTAAAATTGCCAGTACGCGATTATAAGTTTTTAGTACAGCGACTACGATTTCCCAGTTTTCGCCGACCATCAGGCCAAAGTAGACCAGCAGACTATTCCACAACAGTGTGCCAAATACCACGTAAAGCGTCATGCGTAACGGATGCATCTGGCTGATGCCAGCCACAATGCCGACAAATACCCGCACGGCGGGCAAAAATCGATTGAAAATAACGACTTTGTCGCCATAGCGATTGAACCATGTTTCGGTGCGGTGCAGATTTTCTTCATTCAAGAACTTTATATTTAATCGCAGAAAGAATGACCGCCCTTTCACAAAAGCTATGCCATAAAGGAGCAAACAGCCCACTGCACTGCCTATCCACATCGCAAAATACGCAGGCCAAACAGCGATTACACCAATGCCAGCCAAATACGCGCCGAATACAATCAGGGTATCACCGGGAATGATAGGTATCACGTTCTCTAAAAAAGCACCCCAAAATAAAAAAAAGTAAATCCATCCTGGCGGTTGGTCATTCAAATAGGCGAGAAAAGAATTCCAAAGTTCGGTAAAGTACTCCAATTGTGTATCCTTTTGAAGTGTGACATGAGACGGTTACATTTTTTCAAACTGCGTCATATCAGTAATGTTTTATTAATGCCACAGCCTGTGCTGCCATGCCTTCTTCGCGTCCGACAAAACCCATGTGTTCGGTTGTCGTTGCTTTTACCGATATAAGATCAACCGATACTTCCAATGCGCGTGCCATGTTTTCGCGCATTTGTGCTATATACGGCGATAGCTTTGGGCGTTGCGCCATCACGGTTGCATCCACATTGAGCACCTGCGCGTGCGATTCTTTCAGGACCTGAGCCACGCGCGCCAGCAATGTGAGACTCGATATATCTTTGTACGCGGCATCTGTATCGGGAAAAAGCTGACCAATGTCGCCGGCACCCAGTGCCCCCAATAGGGCATCGATGACGACGTGGGTCAATACATCTGCATCTGAGTGGCCCAGGAGTCCTTTCTCGTGAGGAATGTGTACGCCACCCAGGATCAGCGCGCGGTCTTCTACGAGTTGATGCGCGTCATACCCCTGGCCAATTCGCAGTGTCGGTGTCACTTCACCGCGTTTTTCTAAAATGTACAATCCCATGTCGAGGTCTTCTGGCGATGTGATTTTGATATTGTCCGCTCGCCCGGGCACAATGGTTACAGCCTCGCCCAAACGCTCTACCAGAGCCGTATCATCTGTTCCGAGATAGCCCGATTCGCGCGCGGCACGATGGGCGCGAAAGATCACTTCGCGGCGAAATGCCTGGGGCGTTTGCACGGCTCGCAATGTCGATCTGTCCAGGGTTGCGGTGACTTGATCGCCTTGCACACGCTTTACCGTATCTGTTACAGGTATGCCCAAAACAGCGGCCCCGCATTCGGCTGCTGCCAGAACTACGGCATTGATGTCCTCGGGCGTTATATAAGCCCGCGCGCCGTCATGGACGGCAACTACGTCGGCATTTTGCGGTATCACCCGCAGTCCACATGCCACAGAGTCCTGCCGTTCTGCACCGCCAGCGATCACTTCGACAACTTTGGAAAAATTTTTATTTCCGAATTGTTCTCGACAAGTATCGATGTCTTCACGTCCCACGACAAGCACAACGCGGTCAATGCGGTCTGCGCGTTCAAATGCGGTCAATGTCCAGGCCAATACGGGACGCCCGGCAAGGTCGAGAAATTGCTTGGGGATATGCGTTCCCATTCGTTTTCCCGACCCAGCAGCGAGAATGATGGCGTAGTTCATGGTCAGTTGTCAGTTGTCAGTTGTCAGTTCACCCAGCCCCAGCCCCTTTTTTATTTTTATGCGTTATACTGATCCTGTTCCCGTTTTGCCCAGTCGGCGTTGACAAACATGTTCAGACCGGGATCGGCGTATATACCGTTTATTTTTTCGCCATCGTGCCGTCGCAAGAAATCGATGTCCATCTCTACACCCCAGCCCGGGCCACCGGGCAATTCGAAATGACCATCTACGACTTCGGGGTACGGCGTTCCCGCGCGTTTGACGTGCTCGTCTGCAAAATCATTAAAATGTTCGAGTACTTTGCCATTGCGGAGGGTTGCCATCAGGTGAAGGGTCGCAACTGTGGTGATAATTCCGCCCACATTGTGCGGCGCGACCATCACATTGTAGGTTTCAGCCGTTGAGGCGATTTTCTTGGTTTCCAATAGGCCGCCGCACTGATTCAAATCCGGCTGGATGATATCCACAACCCGCATGGGGAACAGGTCTCTAAATTCCGCGGCTTTGTAAAGCCGTTCTCCGGTCGCAATTGGAATGGATGTGTGTTGCGCCACTTTGGTCAATGCACCCAAATCTTCCGGGCGCGTCGGTTCTTCAATCCACCCTGGTCGCAAGTGCTCAATTGCTTTGGCGATTTCGATAGCCTGATGTGGGGCGAACCGACCGTGCATTTCCACAAAAATTTGCACGCGATCACCCACGACGGAATGCACGGCTTCGATCAATTCAATGGATTTGAAAAACTCGTCGCGCGTCAGTTCCAGATTGCCATTGCCAAATGGATCAAATTTTAGGCCGATATATCCTCGATCAATCACTTTTTGGGCCGCTCTGGCATATTCTTCTGGCGATCGCTCCACTGTGTACCAGCCATTGGCATAAGCGGGCACGCGTTCAATGGTTTTGCCACCGATCAGATTGTACACGGGCTGATTGGTCAATTTGCCAATGCAATCCCAACACGCCATCTCTACGAGTGCCAGTCCCGTCATTACGACCTCACCCGGCACACCGAAATCGTGGAGCGTAAATCGGCTATACAGGTCCTCAATATCGTACACACTGTAACCGATAAAATGATGCCTGGTATCTTTCAAAAATTCCAGCACAGTATGTGTTTTGCCCAGGACGCGCGCTTCACCAACCCCGCGCGTACCGTCTTCCAATTCGATAAACAAATACGTCAAATTGCGCCAGGGCGTTCCCAGCACATAAGTTTCGCAATTCTTGATTTTCAAGGGGGACTCCTTTTTCTATAACACCATCATGGCATCGCCATAACTGTAAAACCGATAGGCTTCGCGCACGGCATCTCGGTATGCTCGCATCGCAAAATTGTGTCCCATGAATGCAGCGACGAGCATGAGTAAAGTCGATTCTGGCAGGTGGAAGTTGGTGATCAGACCATCTACCAATCGAAAATTGTAGGGCGGATAGATAAAGATATGTGTCCAGTCTGACCCGGATCTTAGTTGCCAGTTCGATCCGATTTTTATTGCTGCGGACTCAAGTGTTCGCACCGATGTTGTTCCCACTGCGATGACGCGCCCGCCATTTGCCCGGCATTGGTTGACGGTTTCCGCCGCGTCTTCATCGATTTTCCAAAATTCCGCATCCATTTTGTGGTCGCGCACATCGTCTGCTTTCACGGGTTGAAATGTACCCGGCCCTACATGAAGCAGGATTCGCGCTAAACTTATGCCCATTGCTTCAATTTTTGCCAATAGATCGGGGGTAAAATGAAGTCCTGCGGTGGGGGCAGCAACAGACCCACGCACGCGCGCATAGACCGTCTGATACCGCTCTTTGTCAGAGGCGCGATCTTCTCGACGGATATAGGGCGGCAATGGCACATGGCCATGCGTTTTTAGCAGCTCATCCAGTGATCCGTTGCCCTCAAACCGCACGCGACGGTTGCCCGAGTCCAGTACATCTTCGACAATGGCAATCAGGTCTGATCCTTCAAATGCAATTTCAGCCCCAATTTGCAATCGCCGTCCGGGCCGTGCCATTACTTCCCAGCTATCGCCATTGGGATGCAGGAGCAAAAGTTCTACTGCGCCTCGGGTAATTGGTCGATATCCTTTTAATCGCGCGGGAAATACCCGCGTTTCGTTCAATACCAGACAATCGCCTGCGCGCAAGAAGTTGGGCAGTTCTCGAAATGTTCGATGTGCAATCTCGCGGCGCGTGCGATTTACGACCATCAAACGGGACTCATCGCGCTTGGCCGTTGGGTATTGTGCGATCAGGTGGTTGGGCAATTCGTAATAAAATTCAGAGCGCTTCACAGGATGAGTTTATAAAAAAGTGAGAGTGTGCATACGGCGTTATTTCATTCAAAGAGCGATGGAAAGTGGCGATGTGGTTCTGCTGGCTCTCTGAAGAGAATTTGCTGGCGTGGTGTCAGTTCCGTGTTGGTCGGCGGTTGTACGCGATTGGGCCGCCAGGCGGTGTGTGCTACGCAGTATTTATAGAGGAGAGAGCGGCGTTCGTGCTTGCCGTACCAGGCCGATGTCCCGTGCGTCAGAGCTTCGGTAAATAAAATAGCGGAGCCAGCGGGTGCATGCGGAATGATTACCTGGGGCGATTTTTCGGGGGCATCGAATATTTTTTGGGGCAATCGGTAGTTGCTTTTGTGACTGCCGGGAATGCAGCAGAATCCCCCGTGGTCTGGTCCCGCGTCTGTGAGGCTCCACGCAATAACCATGAACCCGTCGGTTATCTCGTGCTTTGGAAAATGAAAGTATTTGCCCGGCACCGATCCCGAAATGGGCGACATGGCACCGTAGTCGGCGTGCAGACGCCCTCTTCCCATGCCTGCTTTCATGTACATGCCATAGAGGCGATCAAGGCGAAAGCAGTCGCCTAATCGGAAGCGCAATATGGGCATAATTTGAGGGTGATCGAGGAGATCGCAAAAGGGTTTTCCCCATTGCAGAAAGCCCGACCCTTCTGGCGCGCTGCCAAATCGCTGCGTTTTGCCCGGTGGGGGCAGTTTTTGTTGGTCAAATAGTTCATTGAGTGTTGCTACTTCGTCTGCGTTTAAGACATTTTCAACGACGAGATAGCCCTGCAAGTCGAACAGGTACTGTTGTATTTCAAGGTCTTCCATAATGTTCTCCTGTTTTTTTAGATGATATGGTGTATTAAAACTCCGATTGTGGATTGGCCCTCATATTATTTTGGTTGGACTATATTAGATTTCGACTTTGGACGCAAGGAGAAACACCAGCAAATGGTTAGTTGCAAAATCAGGTGGAACGCATTATATTTTTTGCGCTTTATTATTTTACACACAAGAAACGGTGTATATTGCGCCGTTTCTTTTTTTCCAAATAACAGGAGTGGGCTATGGCAGTTAAAACGTGTCTTATGGTGGGCGGCGGTGGTATGGCAGGGGGCTGGATCAATCGCATGACGCAAAAATTTGGAGATCGCATCAAAATTATAGGTCTGGTTGATGTCAATCAGGACGTGCTGGACCGTCAAGCACAGGCACTTGGCCTGTCTAAAGATCAACTTTTCACCTCACATGAAGATGCTGTGTCCGCTGTCAAAGCCGATTTTTGTGGTGTGGCAACACCGCCGCCGTTTCACGCGCTGGCAACGGTTGCCGCGCTTGAGGCGGGCATGCCTGTGATATCTGAGAAGCCGATTGCAGATACTCTCGATGCAGCCAAAGACATGGTTCGCGCTGCTCAAAAGACGGACTTGCCCTGCGCCATTATTCAAAATTATCGCTATGCCCGAAACAAACAGGAACTCGTTCGCATTCGCAATGAAGGGCGTCTCGGTCGGCTCCAGCATATTGTTGGGCGCTATGCCTGCGATTACCGAGAATTTGAATCCTGGGGCAAAGCCTGGCGGCATACGATGGAATTTGGTCTTCTCTTTGAAGGCTCGGTGCATCATTTTGACATGCTGCGCTTTCTTTCGGGTGGCGATCCCGATACGCTTATGGGATTTGGCTGGAATCCCGAATGGTCGAGTTTTGATCACCATTCGAGCGGGATGTATCTCGTGAATATGGACAATGGCACGCATACATTTTACGAGGGGAATAGTTCAGCGGCGGGTATTACCAACTGCTGGCATCGGGAACACTATCGCGCTGAATTTGAAGAAGGTACGGTTGAGATCGCCGAAGGTGCTACTGTGACTATTCACCGTGTTGGGGAAGAGCCAGAAGTTTATGAAGCGCCTGAGATTGAATGGGAAGGTCACGACCATCTCTTTGATGAGTTTCTCAATTGGCTCGACGGGGGACCGCCTTCAGAGACGCGCATTGAAAAAAATATTATCTCGTATGCTATGGTTATTGCAGCAATGGAGACGACGCTGGATGGGCAGCCGAAGAAAATCGCAGATTATATTTCGGACCTTGAATTGAAGTCCTGAGCCTACTAAAATGTAAAAAAGCCCCCGTAGTGCTGTTGCGGGGGCTTTGAATGTACTGAATGGTTTTACATTTACTTTTCTTTCGGTCTCCAGCCGGACCAGGTGCTTTCTTCCCTCACACCCGTATCAGGATTGATGCGTGTTTCTTTGGCCATAAAACTTCTCCTTTCAAAAAATTGCTTCAGGAATTAGCGAAGATAGCGATCATTTTTAAAAATATATCCAAACGCTTCATTGATGACAATGGGTTTTTGAAAGGTATGGAGAACTTGCCTATCAGCAACACCCTGTGCTCGACAAGATTCCCCTGATATATCCCAGTGTGAATGCGAGGTCGCGGTCTATACCCTCAGGTGTGTTAGATCCGACGCATTCTACGTAGAGAGGACCTGTGAATCCCCCGCCGATTAGTCCGGATAAGATGCGGTGAAAATCGACTTCACCATCTCCCGCTGTGGTCTGCACATTGGGGTTGTTTTCGGAATCCAGAGCGCAATCTTTTACAATGGCAGTTGAGGTGTATTTTGCAATGTCATCCACTTCCTCCTCTGGGCGCACTTCGCCGCGCGTGTAGTGAATGATGTTGCCCGGGTCGTAGCTTATCGCAAATGCCGGATGATTGATCTGGTGATACAGGTCAATCAATTCTTTCGCGGTCAGGCTGATGCCCCCGTGTGGTTTGAGGGAGATGCCCAGGTCCAAGGTTTCAGCGTGTTCGGCTGCACGGCGCATGACTTCGGGATAGATGCCGTAATATTCTTTTTTTCCTGTTCCCAATTCCAATATCCATTTTGCGCCGAGTTCGGCGGCGTTATCCAACAATTGTTTATAGGCATCCACAGCACCATCCACTCCGTGTTCCAACATCGCTCTGCCGAGCAACATGGATGGATTGACGCCTGCTTGCGCTGCGGCCTTTTTGGTGGCTGCGACCTGATTTGAACTGCTTTCTGTATTTACGGGTATAACCCCGTCGTGTGCAAATACGGCTACGTCTGTATATCCCGCGCTTGCGATGTGCTCACATGCCTCTGCAAATGACAGGGCATTAAGAGGTCGCGTTGTGCTGCCAATGACCAGTTCCATTATTTACTCCTTTGCGTATTGTGTTCACCCGTGGGTGCTAATGTCTTTCCCGCAATGTGGACATTTATCGCCGCGATGAGATTCCTGCATGGCTTCGACAAATCCGGAACTCAAGATGCCTGCGGGTAAGGCAAACATCCCAACGCCTAGTACGGCAATTAATGCCCCGAAGAATTTGCCCAATGGTGTTATGGGAAAGACATCGCCGTAGCCCACGGTTGTCAGTGTTACAATCCCCCACCACATGGTTGTTGGAATGCTCGAAAATGCCTCGGGTTGTGCATGGTGTTCGACAAAATACATCAAGCTGGATACGATGACTAATAAGAGCGTCAATGCAAATGCCACGATATAGAGTTCCCGGCGTTTTTGCCATATTACCTGGCCAAACATTTGCATTGAATGCGAATATCGGCCCACTTTGAGCAGGCGAAATAACCGCAACAAGCGCAAGGGTAGCGTATAATCGGGGGGTATTGTGACCAGCAAAAAGACGTAATAGGGAAATATGGCGATAAAATCAATCAGTGCCAGAGGGGTCAGCATAAATGCCAACCGCCCCTTCAGGGGGTGCGCGAATTTTGTATCTGCCGTGCAACACCAGATACGCAGCAGGTATTCAACGGTGAAGATCAGCACGCATACAGTTTCAAATAGCTCGATAAATTCGCCATAAACCTCATTAATTCCCTCGACGGTTTCGAGTATGACCATTGCCACATTCAGGACGATGAGTGTGATAATAAAAAGGTCAACTGTGCGGCTCAGCAGATCCCCTTCTTCGGCTTTTTCCAGGATTGCATACAAGTGTGTCTTTGCGGTCATCGCGTTTACCTCCCGCTCCAAAATAGAATTGTTTTGTGATCTTTACAAGTGAATATTGTGCGGTGAGACGTAAGAGGTTGTGATGCCTCTCTTAATAAGTGCATTTGTTCAAAGGAGGTTTATTTGTCTGATCTTTTAAAGAATTCAATTGTCCGAGTTGTTTTTGCGATTATTCTTGCGGTGGTTCTGGTGAGCGTTTTGCCGGGGAATCGGGAGCGCGTTTTACACGAGCAACTGTTGACTGCGGTTCCCAAATTGGCGGAGCAGTTTGGCGATTATCCGTGGGTGCTTTCGCCAGATGCGGATCGCGTGTTGCAAAATGCCTTTGCCGAAGCGCAAGGTCGTCGGCCTGATTTGCCTGGTGAGGGTGAAGGTATTGTATTTCGCGGCGGGAAAACTTCCGCGGGTTATCAACTCGTTGCTGTGCGCGGTTCTGATGAACGGGGAGAAGTCCTGGCATCCGTTACGGCGTGGAGCCTTTTTCCTCCTGTTGCTGCAATTCTGGTGGCTATTATCAGCGGTCGTCTCATTCTGGGGCTTTCGCTGTCTATTCTCGCGGGGGGATTTCTCGCATCGCTGGGTGAACCTCTTTATTATTTGCCGATTATTGCGCTACAAAAATCCCTGATTGGCTATGTTTGGGCGCCTTTGGAAAGTTCGTTTCAACTCTATATTCTCGCGTTTACCGCAGGGCTTATCGGTATGGTGCGTGTTACCACGCTTTCGGGTGGCAATCGCGGCATTGCCGATGTTCTCTCCCGGCGTGCCGAGGGCGCGCGTTCAACGCGGCTGGCGGCATTTTTTATGGGTCTTGCCATTTTTTTTGATGACTATGCCAATTCTATTGTGGTTGGCTCTACGTTGCGCCCAATAGCGGATCGGTTCAGGGTGTCGCGCGAAAAGCTCGCGTATATTGTCGATTCGACCGCCGCTCCTATTGCGGGTATTGCGATTATCAGTACGTGGATTGGATACGAAGTCAGCCTTTTTCAGGATTTGATGACTGATCTCAAGACTGGACTGTCGGGATACCAGCTTTTTTTTAATGCCCTGCCTTTGCGTTTCTATTGTTTGCTTACGCTCACTTTTGTTCTGCTTTCGGCTTATCTTCGCCGCGATTACGGGCCTATGCTCGCCGCCGAACGCCGCGCACAAACAACGGGTCAGGTGATGCGCCCTGGCGCGACGCCAATGACCGGGCGCGCACAGGATGAAATTGGTCCTGTTGAGGGTGTCCATCCCGTGTGGTGGGCGGCTGTTTTGCCCGTGATTCTCGTTATTGTGTGCGTTATTGGGGGTATGGCTTTTGATACGTGGGATCACGAGAAGGTTCTGGCTGCGCGGCGGGATTATGGCTTGATGAGTAGTGCGTTTTGGAGTGCGTGTTTTTCAAATGCCAATACTGCGCAGGTGCTTTTTATTGCCGCAATGCTCGGTTCCACGCTCGCGATTGTGATAGCTATTACGCGCAGGCATGGTGAAACGGGTGCGCGAATTATTTCTGTGGGGGATGCGGTCTCGAC
>JAGWBW010000019.1:46073-72191 GCA_021295695.1 Candidatus Latescibacterota bacterium | reverse complement strand
GATGGCGAGTATTGCGTCGTCTTGTGACCACATGGATCACGTTAAAACACAACTTCCCTACGCGCTTACGACGATGAGTATCGCGGGCATTTTTGGCTATCTGGGGACGGCGCTGATTTATCCGGGTTGGGTTGGTCTTATCTTTGGGCTAATTGCCATTCCAATAATTCTTCTTGCCATAGGTAAAAATCCGGATGGATAGTGGTTAGCTCGTCCAGACTCTGCCGGTTTTATCTTTGCGCTCTATAGTTTTCTTGACTTCTATTGGTAAGTGATTCATATATGCCCTGTCGTCTGTTTTTTATGGATTTGAGATTTTGAAGGAGTTTGCTATGGCTATTCAGGAGCAGTTGCACTACGAGCAGGTGAACGATGAATCGTTGAGTTTTCTCAAAGCGATTGGCGTTGACTATCTGACTATCAATCCGTCGATGGACATGCGCGATGGCAAAGACCGCCGTGCGTATTGGGAAGAGATGCGGGATAGAGCCGCTGATAATGGTCTGATTTTGCGGAATGTTGCCAGCTATGGTTGGGATGAATTTACTCTGGGTTTGGAAGACCGAAATGAAAAAATAGATGCATGGTGTATGTTTATCCGCAATTTGGGAGAAGCGGGCATACCTACTTTGGGATACAATTTTAAGCCGATTGGCAATTTTCGCACAGAATCGGCGACGGGGCGCGGCGGCGTCAAATACAGCACGTTTGATTACGACGAATGGGCACGCGAGCGCGTGTATGTTCCCGATAAAGCAATCTCAGAAGCTGGCATGTGGGAAAATATCGAATACTTTTTGAAGCGCGTGGTGCCCGTGGCCGAGGAATATGGCGTGAGGATGGCATTGCATCCGGATGATCCGCCCATTCCCGAACCGATGGGTGGGGCCGCTCGTATTGTATCGACTTTGGAACAATATCATCGCATCTTTGACCTTGCCCCCAGTTCGTGCAATGCTATGCTATTTTGTCAGGGGTGCGTGGCTGAAATGGGCGAAGATGTTTGCGAAGCAATCCGCGATATTGGCGGTCGGGATAAAATTGTGTACGTGCATTTTCGAGATATTCAGGGTACGTCGAGAAGTTTTCGAGAGGTGTTTATCGATGAAGGGCAAAACGATATGCACAAGGCGATGCAAACCTACAAGGATGTGGGGTTTAATGGCCCGTTTATGATGGACCACACCCCCAGGTTTTGGCAATCGGGTACGGAGTGGGCAGGGCGCGCCTTTGCCGTGGGATATATGCGCGCGGTGATTCAGGCGGTTTATCAGGAAAGGTGAAAGGAGAGCAATATGGGTAAGAAGACGGTAAGTTCTCAGAAAGTAGTCAAGGTTGCCATGATCGGTGCGGGGGGGCGGTCGCGCAGTGTACACTATCCCTCGCTGAACGATATGGACGACGTCAAAATGGTGGCTGTATGTGAGTTGAATGAAGTGCGTATGATGGAGGTGACGGGGGAATATGATATTCCTGCGCGATACACCAATTATGTGACGATGATCGAACGGGAAAAACCCGATGTGGTTTATGCGATTATGCCACCGCATCACATATACGACTTGGCCGCAAATATCATGGAAATGGGCGTTAATATCATCATTGAAAAACCGCCTTCAGTAACGACCGAACAGGCCAAACAGATGGCGTTGCTGGCGAAAAAGAACAATGTGATTACGGGCGTGACATTCCAGAGGCGGTTTGCGCCGGTGATCCGCACAGGAAAAGAAATATGTGAAAAAAATGGGCCGGTTCACAGTGCGGCGTCGTATTTTTATAAAAACGAAGTGGGTGGGCAACCCATTTACAAGGGGGCACTGGAAAAACTGACCTGCGATGGTATTCACGCGGTGGATACGCTGCGGTATTTGTGTGGGGGTGAAGTGGAAGCCGTGGCGAGCGATGTGCGGCGATTGGATGCCACGTTTAGAAATATGCACACAGCTCTGGTGAAATTTTCGTCTGGCGCGACAGGTGTGCTGCAGAATTGTTATATGATGGGCCGGCGAATGTTCACGGTAGAGGTACATTCAACAGGGATTTCGATGTTTGGCGACCCCGAAGAGGGTGGGCAGGTATTTGCCGATGGCAAAGTCGAACCCATGCGTACGCTCGATCCATGGACTTTGAGCGAAAGCGAGAAGCCGCATGTCGCTTTTGGAGCTTATGCCATTAATCGCCATTTTATCGATTGCGTGAAAATGGGCCAACAACCCGAAACAAATTTTGAAGATGCGGCAAAATCTATGGAATTGGTCGATGCGATTTACGATTCGCAAATCTGAAAAGCATCCGCAGATGTACGCAGATGTACGCAGATGAAAGGCGTATCAGGATTTACAGGATGAAAGGCGGGATGTGATAAATCCCGTCTTTTTGTTGTTGGATTTTACAACAGGTGTCCATTTCCGCGTGTTCGGCGTTTTACTTCGCGCAGGGTGACGAGTGACTTTTCGAGTGCATTGGACACGGTTTCGAGGCGTTCGTTGGGTGAGGTATTTTCCAGAAGTTCTTGCTGTTCGTCGAGAGATAAGGTGAGATTCGCTGCGAGGATGTATGAGAGTACACCCAGTTCCATGGCGGGTATTGGGGGCGATATCCAGCCCGATGAGAGCTTCAGGGCTTCGGTATAGAGTTTTTTGGCGCGGTTCCCCAGAGCGATGTCAAAGGCTTCGTCAACGTCTTCTACGTCTTCCACAAAGCCCGATATATACGGGTGGATATCGTATTGCTGAATAACGCGAAAGCGTCGCGTTCCTTCAATCATGATGTTCATTCGGCCGTCGGGAAATCGATTGAGCAGGCCGACAACACGCGCCGCGCATCCGATGTCGCTAAAATCACCGTCCGTACCCCATACAAGACCAAATTCGGTATCGTTGTCAAGACACTCACCGATCATTTGCTTGTATCGCTCTTCGAAGATGTGTAAGGGAACGCGCCGGTGTGGCAGCAGCACCAGGTCGAGGGGGAAGAGGGGTAGTTCCATTGGGTCAGGAGGCGAGTTTTTGATCGCTATTTAAGAGAATATCGAGCAGTTTTTGGGTGGCGATTGACAAACTGCGCCCTTTGCGAAAGAGGATGCCCAATGGCCGCTCAAAATCTTGATCTACAAAGTGCAGATATGCAAGGGTTTTGCGAGCGAGTTCTTGCTCAATGGAATTGAGTGGTAAAATAGAGACGCCAATATCGACTTCTACGGCGTGTTTGATGGGAGCTATGTGGTCGAGTTCCATGACGATATCGGGGCGTATTTTGTATTTTTTTAAGAACTGATCAATGGCACGCCGCGTTGGGGTTTCGGGGGTAAAGAGAACCAGCGGAAATTTGTTGAGTTCTTGTGGCAAGAATGCGTTGCGAGAGGCCAATTCATGCTCGGGATGCATGGCCACGACCATCTTGTCTTGTGTAAAGGGCATTACATCTACATTGCGCTGGGTGCGGGGATACGGCACAATGCCCAAATCGACTTCGCCATTGCCAACATCGTCATAAATTTTATTTACCTGATCGTATTGGAGACGGAAATTAACCCGAGGATAGGCTTTGAGATAGGTTTTGAGAAAGGGCGTGAGTTCGAGCATTCCCACGCTGTAAATAGATGCCAGACGAACAGTTCCTGAAACCACCCCTCCCAGAGCCTGGATGCGGTGTTCCATTTCTTCGTAGCGCCGGACAATTTCTCGGGCATAAGAGTAAAAAATTTCGCCTTCTGCAGTGAGTGTCAGACGTCTTTTTTCAACCCGTTCGATGAGTTGTTTTCCCTGACGTTTTTCAATGCTTTTGAGTTGCTGGCTTACCGCGGATTGAGTAACGGAATTAAGAACAGCGGTTTTGGAAAAACTTTGCGTTTCAATCAGGTCACAGAAGACTTTCAAACTTGTAATAAGCAAGGGGCTTTCTCCGTTGTTAAAATTATAAGAGGATATGAAATTATGACAGGGGGTAAATTAGAGTGGCAAATGTATAAGAAAAACGAAACTATGTCAATAGAAAAACTGGTTATGAAAAATTGTGCCCATTTTGATACAGCCTGTAGAAACAATCGGGGTAAGATTTTGGTAACGCTGATTGTCAAAACGCCAATTTTGGATTTGCCCTTGTAAAAAACGTCAGAACATCTTATACTTCAATTTGTTATCGCTATATGGAGATCGCTTATGAACTGGTTTAACAAGCTCAAATCTGGCATTCAGACGCTTGTGCGAAAGCGTATGCCCGAAAATATTTGGATTAAGTGCGAGCGGTGTGAGCAAATAGTTTACCGAAAGAAACTAGAGCAGAATACCGGTATTTGCCCGCATTGCAAACATCACTTTCGCATATCCGGTACCGAGTATATCGTCGCTGTGCTCGATAAAGATTCGTTTGAAGAAATAGGTCAAGAGGTCAAATCGACCGATCCGCTTTCATTTGTCGATCTACAGCCCTATCCCGATCGAATCAAGGAGTATCGCAAACGCACCAATATGGATGCCGCTGTGTTGGCTGGTGTGGGTAAGATCGATGGGGTGTCTGTGGGCATTGCCGTGCATGAATTTGGTTTTATGGGCGGGTCGCTCGGTTCGGCCGAAGGAGAGCGAATTTGTCGGGTGATTGATCGATGTATGCGCGATCAATTGCCGCTAATTATTGTGTGTCGGTCCGGCGGCGCGCGCATGCAAGAGAGTATTTTTTCCCTAATGCAAATGGCGAAAGTCAATGCCAGGTTGTCTCAATTTTCAGATGCGGGACTGCTGTTTATTTCTGTTCTGATAGATCCCACAACAGCCGGTGTAAACGCCAGTTATGCGTCGATTGGCGATATCAATATCGCCGAGCCAAATGCGTTGATCGGATTTACGGGGTCGCGTATTACGGGGTCTTCTGTGAGTGCCTCTGAGATGGAAGCCCTGCGGCAAGCACAGCGCGCGGAGCAAGTGCTCGAACACGGTTTTGTCGATATGATTGTTTCTCGAGATAAAATGAGAGCTACCCTGTCTCAGTTGATTGAGATGTTGAGTAAAAAACCCCCCGAGGTTACTTCATGAAGATTCTCGTTTTACAAGGTCCCAATATCAACATGCTGGGACGGCGCAAAGCAGAGCACTACGGTACTGTGACAATGGACGAGATTCATGCGCATCTCGAACAGAAGGCAGATGAACTGGATTGCGAGATTGCGTGTTTTCATTCGAATTACGAGGGGACACTTGTTGAAAAGGTGCAGGAGATGCGCGATTCAGTAGATGGTATTCTTATGAATCCCGCAGGGCTGACGACAACAAGTGTATCGCTGCGGGACGCGCTTGAAGATGCGGGTTTACCGCTGGTCGAAATTCATCTGTCCAATATCCACGCGAGAGAAACATGGCGGCGGCATTCTCTATTTTCAGAAATTGCCGTGGGCATTATTGCCGGATTCAGATGGCGGGGCTATGTGTCGGCACTTGAGATGCTGGTGGGTATGTTGCGAGATGAAGTAAGAGGTGAGAAGTAAGCACAGGCGCAGCCCACAACGAAGCGTAGCGAGTAACGCCACCCATACCGTCAGTTCGCTGCTTGACCCACCCCTGTCCATCCTATTATTTTAATTCTTTTTATCCTTCTTCCGTCCGTCCTTTTTTTTATTCCCGGTAAAGGCCAAATGTTTCAATAAATTGGGCAATTGTTTCTGGCACGAGGTCTGTGATGGGATCTCCTGCGCGGATGCGCTTGCGTGCCTCAGTAGAGGAGATGTTGCCAAAGGATGGAGGCAGTTGAAGAGGGTGTACGCGGCTTGCAAAAGGCGTGCATTCGGGACGTGACATAAATCTGTGAAAGACTTCCCGAGAAGAATTTTCGCGGTTGGCAGATACAATGTGGCAAAGTGAAAAAAGCACTTTGAGTTCGGCGGACATGTCGATGTAATAACGGGGATCGAAGATGCGTATCAGGGTGTCGTGGCCAACGAGAAAGTAGATTTGGGTGTCGGGTGAGAAAAGTGCGTGTGCTTTGTCAATAAAGCGGGCATGGCTGCATACTGCAACTGACAGGCAGGTGTCCAGTTGGGTATCAGAATTCGCGTAATTGACCATCATGGCGAGGCGTTGGCCCAAATCTGCACCAAAGAGGGCTTTATCGACATTGGTTTTGGCGAGGAGGAGGACGATTTCGTCAAAGCCAAAAGTATCTTGTGCTTGGTGTACAAGTGCCTCGTGGGCAAGGGTGAGCGGATTGAAGGATGCGTCGAGTACCCCGATATGTTTTGGTTGTGGAGGTGCGGCTCGATGTACAAATCGCACCACAGGGGGATTTTGGGGATCGAGGCTATCCATGAGGATGCGGTAGTTTTCAAAGGTGTTCATGGTGAGGGAAATTTATGTTAGAGGCAGGTGTGGGGCAAGGGGAAATAACGATTAGTCCAGATAACCTACCGCCGAAGTGCATGAGGATATCACAAATGATTTACCGATTGTTTTTAATGGCGCTTGTCCTGTTTACCAATCCCGTTGTACCGTTGGCATCCGAGCAAAATGTGGAAACTATTGTGAGAAAAATTGATGCGCTCTACCGCAGCGCAACCAGTGTGGCGGATATGGAGATGCAGATTGTTACGCCGCACTGGGAACGGACGCTATCGCTGAGGGTGTGGACAAAGGGTATGGATAAAACTTTTATACGCATTGACGCACCCAAAAAGGAGAAGGGCGTTACAACGCTGCGCATCCGCAACGAGATGTGGAATTATCTTCCAAAGACTAACAAGGTGATAAAAGTGCCGCCCTCGATGATGATGGGGTCGTGGATGGGGTCGGATTTTACAAATGATGACCTTGTCAAAGAGTCGTCAATGCTCAATGATTATACCTATGAGATGATTGTGCCTGCTGACGTGAAGCCGGGGCATCTGTACATCCAGTTCATTCCAAAGGAAGATTCTCCAATTGTTTGGGGCAAGCTCATCACGGCTGTGCGGGCAAATGATCTGATTCCGGTGTGGCAACATTTCTATGACGAGAAGGACAATTTGATGCGGGTCTTGAATTTCAAGGAGATTGTGTCATTCGGCGGCAAGACGATTCCATCTGTGATGGAGATGGTGCCACAGAATAAGGATAGGCACAAAACCGTTATGCGTTATCTCAAGGCCGAGTTTGATATGCCGATAGATGACAATGTATTCACGCGGCGCAATCTTCAGAGGAAATGATGATGCTCAAAATAGCTTTTCGCAATATCTTTCGCCAAAAGCGTCGCACCGTGTTGACTGCACTTGCAATGATCGTGGGGTTCACGCTTTCGTCGGTTTTTATTGGTTGGTCAGATGGCGCGTATTCGGATATTATTTCAATGTTCACGCGGAATCGCATCGGGCATATTCAGGTGCATCACACGGGCTACCTCGACAAGCCATCGCTTTACGATGTGATCGATAGTTATGAATCCATTGGCGAGAAGATTGCCGGGGTTGAGGGCGTTGAGGCGTGGACGCCGCGCATCTATTCGGCGGGGCTCGGTTCGGTGGGCGATAAGACGATGGGGGTGCAAATCATCGGCGTAGATGTGGGGCGCGAGGTGAGAGCCACGCGGTTTGATCAGAAGATCACCAGTGGGGCGATATTTTCAGAGACTGCCGCGCGCGAAGCAATTCTCGGTGTTGGGTTGGCGCGCATTCTGAAGGCGGATGTTGGCGGTAAAATTGTGCTCGTCACACAGGGCACGGATGGTGCTATCGCCAATGATTTGTACACGATTATCGGCATTGCAGAAAGCGGTGACAAAGCGACTGATCGAATGGCGTGCTATCTCCACATCGATGACGCGCAGGACTTGCTCGTGCTCGACGGGCGCGTGCATGAAATTGCCGTGCTCGTCGAAGTATTGGATCGGGTTCCCAAAATCACCGCGGCGATTGAGATACAGATCGACGACACAACGCTCGAGGTGTCGCCGTGGCAGGTCGTCGCCAAATCATTTTATCGCGCGATGCAGGCCGATAGACAGGGCGATCTCATCGGACGTATGATTATTATGTTGATTGTCGCTATTGGCGTGTTGAATACGGTGCTAATGTCGGTGCTGGAGCGCACGCGAGAGTACGGTGTGTTGAAAGCAATGGGTACAAAACCGAGACAGATCTTTGGGGTGGTGGTGATCGAGGTGGCGTTCATCGCGCTTGGCAGTATTGTCATTGGCGCGCTGTTCGGCGCGAGTCTCAACTATTTGTTGTCTATCTACGGTATTTCACTGCCACAAGAGTTCTCCTATGGCGGTATTGTGTTTCAGACGATGTACGCCGCAGTCACTGTGCGAAGCCTTGCAATTCCCGCGGTTACGGTTCTTGTCTCTGCAATTTTGGTCAGCCTGTTTCCCGCAATAAGAGCGGCGCGAATTGCCCCGGCCGCGGCGATGAGAGCGCATTAGGAATTGTTATGTCCTGGATACTGATAAAGCTCGCGTGGAAGAATCTCTTGCGGCATAAACGCCGCTCCATGATTGCTGCGACAGCTATGGGAATTGGACTTGCGGCTCTTATCTTTGTCGATGCACTCTGGTTGGGGATGGAGCGGAACATGGTCAAAACGGCGACGGCGTCATTTCTTGGAGATGGGCAGATTCATCGAGAGGGGTTTTCCGATGAGCAGGCAGTCGAGTTGACGATTAATCAGCTCGATGCGGTGGTTGCCAATCTTCGACGAGAAGATATCGTGGCGCACTTCACTTTGCGGACGTTCGCCTTTGGTATGATAACTTCACCTGCAACTGTTGCGGCGGTCAATCTCGTGGGCGTCGAACCATCTACCGAGCGGTATTTGTCTCAAATTGACGATGCGATTATTGAAGGTGCGTATTTTGAGGGATCAAATCCGCGGGACATTGTCATCGGGGAAGAACTTGTAGAGCGTCTCGAAGTGGGGTTAAACGACAGGATTGTCGTGACGATGGCGCAAGTCGGGAGTGGCGATCTCTCGCAAGAGATGTTTCGCGTTTCTGGTATTTATCGTTTTGCCGACGAGGGGATGAACAGCGGCATGGCGTTCATTCGATTGGGGAAGGCACAGCAGATGCTCGCACTCGGCGCAGAGGCGCACGAGATCGCGCTGCAGTTCATCGATTCGACATTAGCTGAGAATCAGAACCTGCCATTTTGGAAAACTTATTCGCAAGGGGGGAACAAAGCGCGCAGTTGGATAGAGGTTTTGCCAGAGGTGCAGGCGATGTTCGAAATGTCGAAGTTCAGCAAGTACATTATGGGTGTGGTGCTGTTTGGCGTGGTTGTTTTTGGCATTGTCAATACGCTGTTTATGTCGCTTTACGAACGGATGTTTGAATTTGGTGTGTTGCGCGCAATTGGCACGCGTCCGTTTGGCATGGCGCGGCTGATTCTGTTTGAGGCAGGGGCATTGGCAGTTCTGGGTATCATTTTGGGTACGGTTTTTGGGTTCTGTGTCATTTTAATTTTTTCAATAAGTGGTATTGACTATACGGGAATCGAGATGATGGGCATCACCATGCAGGAGTTGATCTATCCGGAGATGCGTATCCAGCCGTTCATTTTTTATTCGATCTGGATATTTGTCTTCACGCTTATCGCGGGGCTGTATCCGGCGCGGTATGCGGCGAAGATGTCTGTGGCAACGGCGATGCGAAAGAGTTTCTGAAGGAGATAGCCGTGGCACCTGTAATTGCGACAGAAGAGGTGACGAAAGTCTATTCGGGCGATGGCGTGCCCGTTCACGCCTTGCGCGGGATTGATCTGATTATTGAACGCGGCGAATTTACGGCGCTGGTTGGACCATCTGGGTCTGGAAAAACGACTTTTCTCAATATCATCTCCGGGCTGGATACACCAACAGATGGAAAGGTATGGCTCAATGGCAAATTTTTGTCGCGCATGGGCGGTAACGCACTTTCGGATTTTCGGCGGGATAATATCGGATTTGTTTTTCAAGCGTACAATTTGATTCCGGTGCTGACCGTTGAAGAAAATATCGAATACATTATGCTCTTGCAAAAGGTGCCCAAATCTGAGCGGCACGAGCGCGTGCTGGCGATACTGGAAGAGGTGGGTCTGAGCGGGATGGCGAGTCGCAATCCGCCGCAACTTTCGGGCGGGCAACAACAGCGGGTCGCGATTGCACGGGCTATGGTGTCTCAGCCAGCAATTATTCTGGCGGATGAACCGACAGCGAATCTCGATTCAAAGATCGGCGCGGATTTGCTCGATATGATGTATCGGCTCAATACGCAGACCGGGATGACATTTATTTTTTCCACGCACGATCCGATGGTGATGGCGCGCGCAAGGCGGCTGATTATGTTGAAGGATGGACAGATTGAGCGCGATGAGGTGAGGTCGCCATGAGATGGCTCGTTGGGCCAATGATTGTGCTTTTGCCACATGTCGGTATGGCTGCACAACTGAGCGGGTTTTACAAGAGTTTCTCTGTTGCCTTTGATTCGCCGCAGGTGAACGATTCCGTGACTGGTATGATGAGTAATCGGTTGCGGCTCAATCTCGCCGATTCGTTCAGTGAGCATATGTCGTTTGATCTCGCCTACGACTTTATTCTGCGTATTCAGGATCCATCGCTGTTTGAGAATCAGGCGGAGGTCGTTACTGTCGATCCGCTCGATTATCGGGTTGCCGATCTGAGCTCGCCTATTTATCCCGGTGACAATGATCCCATCGGTAGCGTTGGCGTGTTTCAAAACCTCGACCGCGCCAATGTGACAGCGCGTTTGTCATTTGCAGATGTGATTGTCGGGCGTCAGGCGATTGCGTGGGGAAGTGCCCGGGTTATCAATCCGACAGATGTGATCGCGCCGTTTACTTATAGCGAATTGGATACGGAAGACCGCACCGGTGTCGATGCTGTGCGCGTGCGCGTCCCGATTGGCGCACTGGGCGAATTCGATGCGGGATATGTGTTTGGCAGAGATTTTGCGGCTGATCTGAGCGCGTTTTTTGTCCGCAGTCAATTCAATGCGGCGGAAACCGATCTGTCGCCGTTGCTCATCCGATTCCGCGAGCAGTTGCTCGTTGGTATTGATGTCGCGCGTGGCATTGGGCGTATTGGTGCGTGGATAGAGGGTGTTCGCGTTTTCACGATGGAGCGTGCTGAGATTAGCGACTATTTTCGCGTATCTACGGGTATGGATTACAGTTTTGGCGGCGAGACTTATGGATTTATAGAATACCACTTCAACGGAGCGGGGGTGCGCGATCCAGAGGATTATGTCTCCAACTTAGATCGTCCGGCATATCGCGATGCTGCTGTCTATCTCATGGGCACCCACTACTTCGCGCTCGGCACCACCCATCTACTCACGCCGCTGGTCGCGTTGAGCGGACAGTTTCTTGCGAATGTTGCTGATCCGTCGTTCTTTTTTGCGCCTGCTATCGAATACAATATCGCGCAGGATATCTACCTTTCTTCGGGCGCGTTTATCGGCATTGGCGATCGCCCGAAATCCGAGCATTTTCAATCTGAGTTCGGCGGATATTCCAATATCCTGTTTTTTTCGTTCCGAATTTATTACTGACGCGATTCAGACTTTGATCATTTTGCTTGACTTCACCTTCACAAGGCGTTTTCATATCAGCGTAGCTGAGACAATAGATAACATTTTTTTAGGAGGTAACGCGATGCATGTGGGTATGCGAATCCCGCCGATGGGTCGGGAAATGGGTTTGGAAGGAATTATTCAATGGGCATCAGAAAACGATTTGGGGTCAATTGATCTGCCCGAAGTAGATGCTGAAATTCGCAAGATGTGTGACGGTGTTGGGATTGGGATCGGTACTGTGGATTGGGGTGCAGGCGGTGGGTTGTTGAGCAAAGATGATGGTGCGCGAGAAGAAGCTGTGTCCGCAATGAAAGCGCGCATTCAGGCGGTTGGAGAATACGGTTCAGGGGTGATTTTTTTGTGTTTGGCTCCCGATGACCGATTGCAGGCGCGGGCTGAAACATTTGAGGTATTCAAGCAAGTCTATCCCGGGATTGTGGAAGAGGCAGAAGCGCATGAGGTTTTTCTCGCTATTGAACCCTGGCCCGGTCCGGCACCTGCATACCCGAATTTGGGTTGTACGCCCGAGACCTTGCGCGCGATTTTTGAGGTTGTTCCGTCACCCAATTTGGGTATTTGTTACGATCCGTCGCATTTTGCGCGCATCGGCGTCGATTACAAGCGGGTATTGATGGAGTTTGACAGCCGGGTGCGGCATGTGCATGCAAAGGATACCGAGTTATTGGCGGATGGACTGTACGAGTTTGGCTGTTTGGGGCAATCGTTTGGTCAGCGCTACGGTTATGGTGAGGGATGGTGGCGTTATTGCATTCCCGGATGGGGCGTGGTGGATTGGAAATGGGTGATTGCGCGTCTGGAAGAATTGGGCTATGACGGACCGCTGGCTATTGAATTGGAAGACCACCGCTATAGCGGCAGTGCCGAAAAGAATGCAGCAGGTATTTTGGCAGCGAAAAGCTATCTGGAAGATATTTTGGGATAAATCAATCAGTACCATGGCGTTATCCAGATATTGAGTAAGAAAGCCCCCATGAGCGATTTGTTGCGGGGGCTTTTATTTTTTTAAGTTTAGACCGATAGGGCACGTTTCATTGTTGTGCCCATTTCGGCTGGGCTTTCGCACACATGAATGCCTGCTTCTCGAAGCGCGGCCATTTTGTCGGCGGCGGTGCCCTGTCCACCAGAGATAATCGCGCCTGCATGTCCCATGCGCCGGCCCGGGGGGGCTGTTTGGCCCGCGATAAAACTGACTAGGGGTTTGTCGAAGTGCGCTTTGACATAAGCGGCAGCTTCTTCTTCAGCGGTACCGCCTATTTCCCCGATCATGATGACGGCGTCTGTATCGGGGTCGTCCTTGAAGAGCGCGAGGCAATCTGTAAAGGTTGTGCCAATGATGGGATCGCCACCAATGCCCACACACGACGATTGACCGAAACCGCTATCGGTGAGTTGCGAGACCGCTTCATAGGTGAGCGTGCCGCTGCGCGAAATGACGCCAATGCGACCTTCGCGGTGAATCGCGCCTGGCATAATGCCGATTTTACACTTGCCCGGAGAAATCAGGCCCGGACAATTGGGGCCGATCAAGCGCGTGTTTTTATCTGCCAGATAGTGTTTGGCTTTTAGCATGTCGAGGACGGGGATATTTTCGGAGATGCAAACGACCAGGGGGAGGCCTGCATCGGCTGCTTCCATGATGGTGTCGGCTGCAAAGGGCGCGGGAACAAAATTGGCCGATGCCGTGGCTCCTGTTTGTTCTACGGCATCGGATACGGTGTCAAAAACCGGTATGCCATCAACGCTCTCGCCACTTTTGCCCGCGTTGACCACGCCAACGACTTGAGTGCCGTATTCGACCATTTGTTGCAGATGAAATCGCGCTTCGCCACCCATTGCTCTGCTGCTGGAAAAGCTCTGGACGATCACGCGGGTATTGTTGTCAATAAGAATACTCATAAAATCTCCAGTGTTTGTTTACTCAAGGGTTCGTTCTTCGATTGTGCCATCTGTTTTACCGATGATGATACGGTCTGTTAGTCCAATAAAAAGGCCGCATTCGACGACGCCGCACAAGGCGTTGATTTTTTTTTCGAGTGTGGGCGGGTCGTCAATGCGACCAAAGTCGCAATCGATGATGTAATTGCCGTTGTCTGTGACAAAAGGCGTATTGTCCTGTGCGTTGCGAAGTGTGGGGTGACAGCCCAGGTCTGAGAGCTGGCGTTGTATGGCTTGCCAGCCAAATGGGATGACCTCAACGGGCAGGGGAAAAGCCCCCAGGTGCGCCACTGTTTTGGATTCGTCGGCGACAATGATTTCCCTGTCGGATAGTGACGCGACGATTTTTTCTCGCAAAAGCGCGCCACCACCACCTTTTACGAGGTTAAAATACGGGTCAAATTCATCTGCGCCGTCAATGGTTAAGTCTATGCGGGTGACTTTGTCGAATCCGATGAGGGGAATATTTTCCGATTCCGCCTGAATGCGCGATTGCTCTGAGGTGGGTATGCCACATATATCGAGTCCTTCGGTGATGCGCTGGCCGAGTTTTTGGATTGCAAAAAAAGCCGTTGATCCCGTGCCCAGACCGACGACCATGCCGTCTTCGACATATGCCGCAGCTCGTTCTCCTGCCAATTTTTTAGGATGAATTGTCATAGCTCTCCCGTTTTGAATGATGAAAACAAGCGGAAAGATAAATGTAAGACAATGATTTGGCAACGATTTTGACCCACACGGGCATGGTATTTTTTTATTTATTTTTTTAAAAAATTGTCATACTCTATCAAATAGATAGGACTAATATGATTAAATTCGGAGAAAAATATGGCTTATCGCACACTGGAAGATTTTTTTGGTGATATTGTGGGGAAAGCGCGCCGAGGACAGGGGATTTCGGAATCGGAGTTGGCGCAACAGGTGGGGTTGAGTGTTCGACAAATTGAGCAAATAGAATCGTACGAGTTGACGCCCGATGATCAGAATATTTATCGACTTGCAGACGCGCTGCATCTCGATGGCGAAAAATTGGCGGAAGTGGCGCGTGGATGGGTGCCAACACAGGGCAATGCGGTGTTTGAAGACGAGGCCATGCGGGTTGACCGATTGATTCTCGATGCGGGTATGACGGTGAATTGTTACGTACTAACATGCAAGGCATCGGGCAAAGGGGCTGTGATTGATCCCGGCGGGCAGGCGCAGTTGATATTGGATGCTATTGCTGATATACAGGTGACGCACATTTTGCTCACACATGGACACGGCGACCACGTTGGGGCACTCGAAGTAGTTGCCGATGTGACACAGGCGCAGGTATGCGGTTGCGAGCGCGATTTTGCGTTGATGGGCGGGCGTAGCCAGCGGGTGACTGAACGCGTGGATGAGGGATGGCAAACAGCGATTGGTGAACTTGGTATTGACACGGTGAGTTTGCCCGGGCACACGGGTGGTGGCATTGGGTATTATACTGCACCCGTGTTTTTTTCGGGCGATGCGCTATTTGCGGGTTCTTTGGGAGGGGCGAGGGGAGATGCCTACCGCGGACAAATTCAGGCCGTGCAGGCAAAGGTACTTTCTCTGCCAGAGGAAACGACTATATTCCCCGGTCATGGTCCGATTACGTCTGTAGCACAGGAGTTGGCGCATAATCCCTATTTTGTTTGAGAAGGATCCGGGACCTTTTTATTGTTTTTCGGATGCCTGGGTTTCAACCCATTGTCCAATGGCCTGGCGAATGGATTCGACTGCGGCTTTTTTGCGCTCAAGGCGGTCAATATGCGCGCGTAGCTGATCGATTTGTGCGTCGAGGTCCTGAAGTTCTCCACTTGCTGCTTCAAGTGCTTGTTGATACAGAGGTTCGCTATGGGTTGGTTCTGCCATGGATTAGGCTCCTTGTAGTAAAAAATGAAATATGCGATCCATCTAAACATAACCTGTGCGGCCTTGCGCCGTCAAGCGCGAAAAAGTCCGCTCGCAGTTGATTCGACAAAGAGGTGTATATTTTTTGCAAGCCTGTTACAATTTATTACAATTTTCATGGGAACGAAGTGGCCCAGCAGGTTGTTTAATGCTATTAAGTTACAGATTCTTAGAGAAATGCAACTTTCTTTTTATTCGCGCATTAAAAACAAAGATAGTAAATTCTAATGCATAGCAAGAGTCAGGTGTATGTCAATGCTGTCTCACAATGATATTTCTCACTGTTGATTTTGTTGCAAAGGAGCTAAACATGGCTCGGTGGTGTTTTTTTACGCGAAGCGCAATATTCGTCCTCATTTTGGGGGTTTCAACCTCTGCTTTCGGGCAGGAATATTTTGGCAAAAACAAGGTCAATTACAGCCAATATGGGTGGCATTATATCGATAGTGAACACTTCACGATTTATTTTGACAAGGGTTCGCTGGGCCTGGCCGAGTTTGTTGCCAAAGAAGCCGAAAGATCTTTGGTAAACATTGAGAAAACCCTGAAATATACGCTGAAGGATCGCTATCCCATTGTTATTTACAATTCTCACAATGGATTTTCAGTGTCCAATATTACCAGCGGGGAACAGTCTGAGTTTACGGGTGGGTTTACCGAGTTCGCACAGGGGCGCGTGGTGATTCCCTTTACGGGGTCTTATGGGGATTTGCAGCACGTCATTCATCACGAGTTGGTTCACGCCGTTACGATTGAGTTGTGGACCGGTGGTGGCTGGTTGGGGTCTCTGGTTTCGCAAACCTCGACATTGCCTCCGCTGTGGATTGCCGAGGGCATTGCCGAGTACGTGTCCCGATATGGCTGGCACAAAGAGCACGACAATTTTATGCGCGATGCAACCATTACCGGATATGTGCCGACTATCGAAATGATGTCCCTGAGTTATTTTGCCTATCCCGGGGGCAACTCGGTTTTTTATATGATCGAACAGGAATACGGGAAGGACAAGGTGGCGTCTTTTATTTCTTCTTTCCGCACGGCCAAAAATCCCGATAAAGCACTCAAAGCATCTCTGGGATTTGGGATGAAGGAATTGGAAGAAAAATATCAATTGTGGCTCAAGCGACAATACTGGAATGAGATTAATTTACGCCATACGCCCAAAGAGATGGCAACAAATTTGACGGAGCGCGAAGATAGGAGTTCGGCGTATAATTTAGCTGCTGCGCTATCACCACAAGGCGACAAGGTCGCGTATTTGACCGACCGAAATGGGACTTTTGACATTTATTTGATGTCGGCGATTGACGGCAAAGACCTGGGGCGTTTGGTCGAGGGACAAAAGTCGTCTGCTTTTGAGTCGATGTTTGTTTTGAGGCCCGGATTTACCTGGTCGCCGGATGGCCGGCATATTGCATTTGCCGCTAAATCGAATAATAAAAATACCCTGTATATCCTCGATGTTAAAAAGAAGCAGATTCGCAAGCGATTTAAGTTTGATCTCGACGGGCTGTTTGAACCCACCTGGTCGCCCGATGGAGAAAAAATTGCTGTCGCGGGTATTAAAGATGGCTGGTCTGATATCTATGTGGTCGATTTGAACGACGAGTCGCTTACGCGGCTTACAAATGATCCCTATGACGAGCGGCATCTGGATTGGTCGCCCGATGGCACGTGGATCGCCGTGAGTTCTGATCGTCCCAATACCCATTTGAAGTTTAGCGGGGGAAAGGATTTTGCTTTCGGTCAGTACGATATTTTTCTTGTGCGTGCAGACGGCTCTGAGATGCGTCGAATTGTGGCGTCTGAAGACGCCGAAGATTCGCATCCCGTGTGGGGTGCCGATAGCAAACACATTGCCTTTGTTTCCGACCGCACGGGTGTAGGCAATATCTATATTGCAAATGTTGACAGTACGCAGGAGATATATCCCATTACCAATTTGCTATCGGGAGCGCAATATATCGATTGGTCAGCCGATGGCAAAAAGATCGTGTTCAATGCGTTTCACAAGGGTGCTCTGGATATATTTGTGATGCGCGATCCTCTCGTACAGAAAAAAGAAATGGCGGATTTGCCGCGTACCCGGTTTGTCAAGCGCCTTGCCGGCGAAGATGAAAAGATGTTTGTCGAGTTGCAAAAAGAAAAATATGAGAGCCGCAAGATAGCCAAAGTAGAAGCCGACAGCACCGCGGTCGATTCGACAGCAGAGAAAACAGAGAAGAAAGTGGCGCAGTGGATTTCCGATCAGGAAGCACTTGCAGCAGCAGAGAGTGCTCCTGCCGATAGCACGGCTGAGATCGATACCACACATCCGGTCGCAGGTAGTCCAGAAATGGCCGATACAGGTAAACAAGGGGTGAAAAATTGGGGTGAAAAGGAATTTCAGGTTAAAAAGTACAAGCTGAAATTCAAGCCCGAACTGTTTGGCGCTCAGGCGGGATTTGATACGTTCTATGGCGTGAGCAGCTCTATCGTATTGTCTATGAGTGACGTGATGGGCGATCACCGCGCCACATTGGTGACGAGTCTGAATTTTTCGCTTAAAGACAGCGATTTTCTGCTCGCTTATGCTTATTTGAAGAATCGTACGAATTACGGTTCACAGCTTTTTCACACGCGGTTCTTCTTTTTTGATAATACAGGTCGTTTGACTGCGGATCGATATTACGGGCTTGCCGGGATGCTCGAGAGACCGTTTAATCGGTTTGCCCGTTTAGAGCTCAGTACGCGTTTTGTATCTGTTGATCGCGAGGAGCTGTTTACCGATATCAACAATAATTATTTATACCAGCCGGGCTTTCGCGGTGTTGGGCGGTTTACGGGCGAATTGATCAGCCGCCGTCGGGCGGCTATCGGCGAAGTGGCTCTGGTGGGCGATAGCGCGTTGTACAGTTTGTTTGGCGCGGTAGATGGGCATCGTTATCGGTTGAATTTTGAAGGCTCTGGCGTGGGCATGAAATTTGCCACATTTACACTGGATTATCGCAAATATATGCGGTTGTTAAACGAATATACCTTTGCCATCCGAATGTCGGGCGGGACGAGTTATGGACCCAATAGCACCGTATTTTTCGTGGGCGGTGTGAACAATCCAGTTAATCCGACATTTTCAACCATTGCCAGTGTTGATCAGAGTCGCGTGTTTTTCTCCTCTTATGTCTGGCCCCTGCGCGGCGCGAGATTGCTCGAAATGGCGGGTGATTCTTATGTGCTGGCCAATGTCGCATTTCGGTTCCCGCTCATCCGGCAATTGGCCATGGGCTGGCCCCTGCCGTTTTTCTTTCAAAACGTACAGGGTGAATTGTTCTTTGACATCGGGGGAGCGTTTGACCGCGTCAATTGGAGAGATGGGTGGGTCTCCCGAGACGGGGGGTTTGAGCTCAATACGCCGCAAAACTATAATACGGCAGAAATCAGGAAAACAAAACCGCAGATAGCCGCTGGGTATGGGTTTGGTGTGCGGGTAAATTTGGGCTATTTCCTCTTCCGATACGATCTGGCCTGGCCCACGGATCTCGCCGAAACATACCATCCACATCAGTATTTCTCAATTGATTTCACGGGCTTGTTCTAATCCGCAGATGGACGCAGATAAAAGGCGAGATTAAGTGTAGGTGCGGTGGGGTAGCGACCATCCATTGAAAACCGATGAGGAGAGGCGTGATGTACGTCTCTCCTTTTTTTATCAGGTTGATAGATGGTGTTTTTTTGTGTATTATTGAAGGGGTCAAAACGCGAGTTAAAACTTGAACAAAATGAGGTGCATCATGGCAGTTGAAACCCAACGACCAGTTGAAACTCGGTACTGGCAATTTACTGTTGCGGATTTTATGCGTATGGGAGAGGCCGGGATTCTTTCTGAAGACGACCGGGTTGAACTTATTGATGGGGAGGTGCGTGCGATGAGTCCTGTTGGACCAACACATGGGTCTGTTATCAATCGGCTCAATATGTTTTTTGTACCCAGATTGGCCGGGAAGGTGGTCGTCAGTATTCAAAATCCGGTTCAATTGAACGACTTTACCGAACCCTTACCCGATGTCACTGTTTTGCGGTATCGGGAAGATTTTTACGGCATTGCTCATCCGGGTCCTGGCGATGTGTTGTTGTTGATTGAAGTTGCAGACTCTTCGTTGCGTTATGATCGCGGTGAAAAGCAGTGGCGTTACGCACAGGCGGGCATTCCCGAATACTGGGTGGTCGATATTGTTGGAAGGCGTGTATTTCAATATGTCGATCCCGAAGCTGCGGGCTATCGCACCGAAAGGATTTTTGGTGAGGACGATGTTATTGACTGTGCTTTCGCTCCTGATGTATCGCTTCTCGTGAGTGAGATTTTTTGATCTCTGCCTTAATTCGCGAAATCCTTGAATCCGTTGAACTGGCTTGGGAGACAGCCAGTTGTACACCATTGCATCCGTGATTGGGATTTGTTATGACAGCAAAAGAATATTACATGGCGGGATTGGGTAAGTTGGGAGCGGGAGATCTGGAAGGCGCGATTGTCGAATTTGAAAAGGCTGTATCTGACGATGCCTCGTTTTACATGGCGCATCTGGGATGGGCACAGGCACTGGATCGGCAGGGGAAGATTGACGAGGCGATTGAACAGGTCAATCTCGCTTTGCAAATTGTTCCCGATGAGGCACTGGCACATACGAGTCTGTCGCGCTTGTATCAGCAGAAAGGGATGATTGAAGAGGCCGAAGAGGAAATGGCTATTTCTCACAAACTCTCTCAAAATATTTGAAAAATGGTGCGTGTACTGGAAATGAGGACGTCCTGTTTGGGCGTCCTTTCTGTTTTTGTGTTGATGGCGTGTGTGACGGCAAATGCAAATTCGGTTGATTCGTTGCTCGCGCGCGCACAAAGTGATACGTTGAAACCGCTTGATTACCGCATTGATTTGCTTCGAAAAGCACTCAGTGTGGATGGCGATCGCGCAGATGTCTGTGCGGCATTGGGGGCGTTATTTATGCAAAAGAACACGCCTGCGAGCAGGTTGCGTGCAGACCGCTATATTTATCGCGCGATTGTATTGGATCCTGAGAATATAGATTATCATCTGTCCTACGCGACCCTGCAGCGCAAGAAGGGTTTTCGATACAATGCCAGGCGATATTTTGAAAAGGTGCTCAGCATAGATTCAACACAGGTTGATGCAGCCTGTGAAGTGGGCGATTATTATTTGCAGGATATGTTGAAATACGTCGATGCGCGGCGTTTTGACGGAGGTGGGAGTATGCGATCTTTTGCAATGGAGAGCGTGCAAAGGGCCGCGGAATACTACCACTACGCGCTTGCACATGATCCCTATTGCAGGCGTGCGTATTACGGGTTGGGTATGCTGAGTATAGAGGGTGGGTATAAAGAGGATTTGATTGTTATTGCACAGGCACTTTTAGACCGATGGCCGCAGGATCGGGACGGACTTTTGTTTTTGGGATTGGGATATTATGCGACCGAGAAATTTGGGGCTGCAGGCAAAGCATTTGATCGCGCGTACGCACAGATGGATTCTGTTGGGCAGGCGGCAATGACTTCAATAGAATTGTTGGGTGGTGGGGATGATACGCACGCGCTTTTTTGGCGAAAGCGCGATCCTTTGTTTCTCACGCCTGTGAACGAAAGAAAGTTGGCACATCGCGGGCGGGTTGCTTATGCAAATTTGAGATTTGGTCTGCCCGATGAGGGGATTGCGGGTTGGAAAACGGATATGGGCAAGATATGGATTCGCTATGGTCGCTATGTCAATCGCGTGAGAACGCTTATTCCGCATCGGGAGATCTGGACATACGAAGATTTTTCAATGGACTTTTTTTCTTACGATTCCGTGCATTGGAAATTGGAATCTATGAAGGATGAGCGATGGGCACTTGTTCCTGGCGGATGGGGCAGAAGTCAGATTCTGTCTTCCAATTTCTATTTGCCCGAGCGCTATGTCGATCCATATCGAGATCAGAAATACGGATTGCCCGTGCAGGTGGGATTTTTTAAGGCGAGAGCAGGACAGGTCAAAGTGGCACTATCGTGGGGCATTCCCAAGCGTCAGTTGCAGTATCTCAAGCTCTATGAGACCTATCAGGTCGATTTAGACGCAGGTATTTTTGTACACAGAAGTAATGGACAAGAGGTAACAAATGTCAGGTGGGAACCAGAAGTATTTCGGGATGTTTGGACCGATTCATTAAAGGAACGGTATTTGTTGGGGCAACGCGATTTGGTTTTGGCATCAGATCAACAAGACGCCGATTCACTTGCGTTGTCTTTAGAAATTAGAGATGTGGGAAAGAATACTGTGGGCGTGTTCCGCGATACCGTTTTTGTAGAGACATTTCCCGATGATGTGGTTTCGATGAGTTCTGTGTTGTTAGCTTCTCATGTGGAGGAGAGCAAAGAGGGAATTGAGGTGATACCCAATCCGTTGAGAACTTTTGAGGTGGACGAGTTGCTGTATCTCTATTTTGAGATCTACAATTTAGTAAGCGATGAGTTTGGGCAGACCGATTTTTCTGTGACGTACAGAGTAGGACCACCAGATTTGCGGCGTTTTTCTGATAAACGAGACCGAAAGGCGATTGCGCAATTGGGTATAAGTGATGATAGGTGGCGTATTTCCGTTAGTACAGATTATCGAGGTAGGGATATGCAGGAGACGATTTATTTATCTGTTGATTTAAGTGAACTGGGGTCTGGCGTGCATCTGCTATCCATAGTCGTCATTGACCGCCAAACGGGGTTACAGGCCTGGCGAGAAACCCTGTTTCGCATCTTGTGACGTCAGAGATCTATTTTTTCGCTTTTTTCTGCCAGAGGAGGCTAATAAGTGGAGGCCCGCCAAATAAAAGAAAGCCGAAGATTGCGACTGCGTGTACAGACGTGGCAAATGCCAATGCGATTTCTATTGGCACATGATAGAAGTGGTGGAGGGTTTGAGCGCAAAAGAAATGATAGGCGCCTATACCGCCCGGGGCGGGAAGGACAAATCCGATCGTGGCGATGGTCATCACTACCATAGCTTCGAATAAGCCGAGGTTGTAATTATGTGATAGATCAAAACTGTAGAAGGGCAAGTACATGGCGAACAAATAAAGACTATTGAGAATCAGGGTCGATACCAAAATCCCCGCGTAGCCTTCTACGGTGTGGATGGCTTTCATACCTTGTAAAAAAGAACGCAAAATATGGGTTGCACTATCGGCCAGCCTGGGAGAGAGGCGCGCCAGCAAGCGGTGGAAAATGGACAGGCCGCGTTCTTCGCGGGCGGAGAGCAGCCCCAAAAATACGAAAGCAAACAGAATGACGGGCAATGTCAGCAAGGCGACTTGTTCGAGGCCGGGAAATACCGCGCCTATTTGCTCTCTCGCAAAAAATAAAACCACGCCAAAGATGACCAGGAGGGTGAGTATATCCAGCAAGCGTTCTACAATCACTGTCGCCAGTATTGCACTGATTCCAGTGGGGTGATTTCTTTCAAGGGCGAGAGCACGCGCAACTTCGCCAGCGCGTGGGAATACGACATTGCCCGCATAGGCGACCATGACAGCCCAAAATGCCGAGCGAATGGAAATATTTGAGGCAACGGGCAATAGCAAAATGCGCCAGCGCCATGCTCGGGGCAAGCCCGAAGCGATGATGGTGATGGCCGATAAGATCAACCACAAAGGATTGGCAGTTTGCAGGGCTTCCACAAGGCGCGTTCCATTGACATCTCTAAACGCTGCCCAGAGAAAGCCTCCCATTAGTATGAGACTGGCTGCGAGTTTGAGAAAGGTTTTCATGACAGGCCATATCCCAGGCTGCGAAGGGCGGTGTCTTTTTTTCGCCAGTTCTCATAGACTTTGACGTGCAGGTCGAGGTAAATTGGGCGTTCCAAAAAGGCTTCGATTTTTTTTCGCGCCCGATGTCCAATCGTTTTGAGGGTTTTACCTCCCCGTCCGATGACAATACCTTTTTGAGAATTGCGTTCGACAATGATATTGGCTTGAATATAGACTTTGGGGCGGTTTTCTTCAAACGCCTCAATGTCGATTGCCGTTGCATAAGGCAATTCCTGACGCAGGTGGTGGAACACTTCCTCTCGAATGAGTTCCGCAACAAAAAATCTTTCGGGCTGTTCGGTGAGCATATCCTCCGGGTAGTATTGTGGGCCTTTTGGCAATGCATGGCGCAAGGCTGCGTGAAGGGTTTGTATGCCCTGTCCGTTGATGGCCGCTACGGATAAGACGGTCTGGGTAGAGAGTGAAGCGCGAATCTGTTGTTCGCAGCGTTGGGCTTGCGCACGTGAGATGAGGTCGGTTTTGTTTATAGCGATGATTTTGGGAATATCCCATTGCCCAAAGAATTGTCTTACTTCGGTGTCATAAGATGTGTCAAATTTTGAGCCATCGACAATACCCAAAAGCACATCGGCACTTTGATATGCACGCCCAATTTGTCGGTTCATAAATTCGTGAAGGCGATAGCGCGCAGACAAGATACCGGGGGTGTCGAGAAATATCATTTGAGTCTGTTTATCTGTCACAATCCCCAGGATATTGTTGCGGGTTGTTTGTGGTTTGGGCGAAATAATGGATAGACGCTCCCCCACGAGTGCATTAAAAAGCGTGGATTTGCCGACATTGGTGCGTCCTGCGATTATGACATATCCAGATTTGAAAGCCATCACTGTCCAATCAAAAAAATAAAATAGCCGAAATGCGGTACGTGTTGTCGAGTTGGTCGTGTTCCATGAAGGCGAAATCTACGCCAAACCGACGAAGTTGCAGACCAGTGCCCGCTGTAAAGTGCCCGTCCTTATATCCGAGGCGAAATGCAAGGCGGTGTTGCAGGCGGTATTCTATACCCAGTTGTATGCTGCGTGTTTTTTCCAGTGTCGATTTTTTGTCATTCAAGTGCGTGCTAAAACCAGCTATCATATTGCCACCGGGCACCCTATGTTGGAGGGCAGAGCCAATGAGAAGAGATGGCGAGATGTGATCTGAAATGCCGTCGGGAAATGCAATGCGCGTCTTTGTGAGATCGCGTATTGTCGCGCCAATGCGAAACGCCGATGTGGGCAGATAGAGCAGACCGATATCCAGACCAAAGCCGCTTCCGATACCTACGCTGAGATCGCGTCTGATCATTTTTATGCCTGCTCCAAGACGCAATTTATCTGTGATAAGCCGCCCATAAGCGATCCTAAAGACGTAATCCGCCGTGCCGATATTATCGATTGTTACTGGTCGATTACCTGGACCAATTGGACGAGCTGGATCTTCCAGGCCCGTCAGAGCAATCCCATCAACGCCAGCGCGAACAATGCCCAGACCAATGCCGCCTTTTTTCAGGGGCAAGCGCAATGCAAAAATATCTTGGTTCACACTGCCGCCAAATTGCTCCGCATGTTGTAAGTGAATCTCACGTTTTGACAGCGATGAACTGCCGGCGAAGTCTGTCCTGGAGCGTGTTGGAGACACCTCAGGGGTAAGCCCTGCCGGATTCCAATAGATCGCTGTTGCATCAAAACTGAGCGCGACATAAGCACTGCCCATGCCCAGGGCGCGGGCACCGGCACCCAATAAGAGTGGATCACCTGCATAATGGGCTGTCTGTGCATATATTGGGCTTGTAAGCGCGCAAGCCCAATATAATGCCAGGGTCGCAAAGCGTTTCAATGATTGGCCTCTGCATGGGGGATGAAGATGGCGATGTTGCCAGGACGCAATGCCGATCCCAGGGCTTTGATATCGAGAGGAGATAAAGTGATGTGCGGCGTGGTACCTGTTGAAATTCCGTCCGCTCGAATGACGAAGTGTGGCGCAAAATAGAGACGGGAATGGTGGCGAGGCCCTTCTATCAGTCGTCCGGAAAAGTCGAGCGGAAAAAGCCGCCCGCGAAATCGCAGATTTGCATTGCCGGGTTCAACAGAGATGGGATCAATTCTGTTTATAAAGTTGTAGTTCTGTGTGTGTCGTTCTTCTATGGGCGACATGTTGAGAATGGGACACATTCTCAACATATTGCCCTGTGATTTGAGGTGAATTTGCTTTGACGGCAGGTCGATGATAAGGTAGAAATCGTCCGGTGATGTTTTGACTTGATCGAGTTCGCGAACGAGGGCTTCACGGTAGTTTTGGAGAACGATTCTGTTTTGACCAAATACATGGGTTTCCACAAAAAGCAAACAAATTAGTAGATATAGACCCGGTCGCCAACTTGAAGTGAGCGATACACAAAAGCCAGGTCTTCGTCGTTGAGGCGAATACATCCGTGCGTGATATGTCGTCCGAGCAATGTGGGATAAAGGGTGCCGTGAATTTCGTACCCATCGCCTAATTTAAGAGCGAAGGCACCTAAGGTTGTCCGGTCGAGGCGCCGAAACTCCCAGGGCAAGACAGTGGGTTCTTCTCCATTTTCGACAAAGGCCCACAGGGGTTTGGCCCAGATGGGGTCTGTCACTTTATACAAAATCGTTCTGGTCCCCAATGGGGTGTGAAATTGCCAGCGTGCCGAAGCATCCGGATGGAGCAGTACTTTGCCGCTGCCTGTCGCACACGTCGCTTCTCGTATCATCTGGTTATTGTGCCAAACTTGAAGGCGGTTGTGAACAGTATCAATAACAATGTAGGTTTCTGCAGCGTGCCGTTTCAACGCTTCCTGGAGCGATGCGATGTCAGTTTTGAGTTGTTCGCTCTCTGTTTCTCGTGCGGATAGATGCAGGGA